>NZ_JBGKDP010000186.1:0-10843 GCF_042954245.1 Parasynechococcus sp. | reverse complement strand
CGCGGCGTGCTCTGAAGCACATGTTTCGGGGAGGAGACTGGCTCCTCCCCGAAACATGTGCTTCAGAGCAGATACGGCAGCAGCCGAAGGCCGTAACGCTCGAAGGTGTAGTCGAACAAGAGCTCTGAGAGCGCTGGGGCTTCCGCTGTCGCAGAAAGCCCATGAATTAGACGTTCGAGGCGTCGGTCCGCCTTTGGGTTGTCAAGCCCCCACCAGGTGCGCCGCGCCAGCCGGCCCGATACCAACCATCGCCAACTCTGCTGGGCCTTGAGCTGCTGTTGGTAGCGACGGGCCATGGCCGTGGAATCTCCCCGCATTCCTTCAGTGATCAACAAATCGGCCAGTTGATCCGCGCTGTCCATAGCATGGCGGATCCCTTCTCCCCCAAGCAAATTGGCGGAACTGGCCGCATCCCCCACCGCCAGCAGCGCCCCGGCCGCCAAGAGTTCGGAGCGGCAGATGCTGCTGGACACGAGCCCGCCATGACGATCCAGCACCGGGCAGGCGCTCAAGCCGCAGCGTTGAATCAAGCGCTGAAGGGGCCCAGCCAGGCTGCCGGGAGTCGGACGATCCGCCGGTGGGAGGTGACAGACGCCCACCTTCAGCCGTTGCTCCTGCATGGGGAAGATCCAGCCGTATCCATGGGGGATCCAGGCCGTACCCAGAAAGAAACTGATCCGATCCCGCCAGGCAGCGGCCTGACGGTCATCGGCCTGCAGCAACCATTCAACGCCGATGCCCTGCAGCAGCGGATCCTCGGGATTGGGACTGAGGCCGGCCTGCCGCAGCAGATCTCGGCATGCACCCGTGGCATCAATCAACCAGCGAGCCGAGCGCAATGTCGTCCGCCCATCGCGTGTCTGTAGCCGCACGCTGGCTTGATCGGCTGTGAGCGTGCTCAGCGCAGCCCGGCAGTCCTGGATCAACTCCACCCCATGGCGGCGCGCCTCCTCCCAGAGCCAGGACCGAAGCCGGCCGAAGTCGAGCACCACCCCCAGATCACCGGCAGACCACCACTGATGAACAAGACCCGAGGGATCATGCAGCTGCCAGCCCTGCCAGGTGGCAGCAATGGCATCATCCGGCAGACCAAGCCGACGAACAGCCTCCAGAGGTAGGGCACCACTGGAGTAGGCATGGCGATGGGGATCGGCCAAGCGATCCACCAAGGTGACCTCAGCACCCGCCTGCGCTAGTTGAATCGCCAAACGGGCACCGGACGGACCCGCGCCAACGATCAAAACCGACACCGATACCTCAGCTTCAGGTCTGCAGGGCCTTGATCGAAGGGGTGGATGGCAGATCACCAGAGGTGTTGCTGAAGCGCTCAAGGATGCGTTCAGCCATCTGCGCAGGAGTCAGGCCAAGAGCTTCCTTGCTCTGCTGCGGCGTGGCGTGATCAACCAACTGGTCGGGGATGCCGATGCGCAACATCGACACGTTGATGTCCTGATCGATCAACGACTCCAGAACCGCTGCGCCAAAACCACCGGGGAGCGCACCCTCTTCCATGGTGACCACGCGTGGGATGCGTCGCGCCAAGGGATGAATCAGCGCCTGATCCAGCGGCCGCAGGAAGCGGGCATTGATCACAGTGGTGGAGAGCCCGGCTTCCTCCAGCAGCGTTGCTGTGGCAAGGGCCGGAGCCACCATCGAGCCGTAGGCCACGATCATCAGATCGTGGCCTTCCCGCAGCAGTTCACCACAGCCGATCGGCAGCGATTCCCAACCCTCTTCCATCAACGGGACGCCTTCACCGGAGTCCCGGGGGATGCGTAGCGCCGTGGGCCCGTCGTGATGCAGGCAGGTCACCAGCATCCGCTGCAGCTCAGCCTCATCCTTCGGCGCCATCACCGTGAAGTTGGGAATGGCCCGCATGTAGCTGATGTCGTATTGACCCTGGTGGGTCGGGCCATCAGCACCAACAATGCCGGCACGATCTAGCACGAAGGTGACCGGCAGCTTCTGGATGCCCACGTCGTGGATCAACTGGTCGTAGGCGCGCTGCAGGAAGGTGCTGTAGATGGCAACAACAGGGCGCAACCCCTCGCAGGCCATGCCGGCCGCCAGGGTAACAGCATGTTGCTCGGCGATGCCAACGTCCACATACTGGTCAGGAACAGCCTTCTGTAGCAAATCGAGGCCGGTACCAGTGGCCATGGCCGCGGTGATGCCGATCACCCGACTGTTCTGCTCACAGAGCTTAACCAGGGTCTGTCCAAACACCTTGCTGTAGCTGGGGGGCTTGGGTTTCGATGACGGAATCGCCTTGCCGGTACCGAGATCAAAGGCGGGTTGGGCATGATAGCCAACCTGATCGGCCTCGGCATAGGGGTAGCCCTTGCCCTTTTTGGTGACCACATGCACCAGCACAGGGCCGCCCTCACGGTGGGCCGCCTGGAAGGTGCGCACTATTTCACCGATGTCATGGCCGTCGATCGGCCCCATGTAGGTGAAGCCCAGTTCCTCGAAGACAGCACCCACCTTCGGAACCGCAAGGCGACGCATGCTCCCCTTCAGCCGGTTGAGTTCCGCAGGAATCTCACCACCCATGAAGGGCAGGTGCCGAACGCTTTCTTCAACACTCCCTGAGAGGAACTGCATCGGTGGGCTAAGCCGCGCACGGTTCAGCACGTTCGACAGCGCCCCCACTGGCGGGGAGATCGACATGTCGTTGTCGTTTAGCACCACCAGGAGCGGTGTTTTGGGAAGGTGTCCGGCGTGGTTGATGGCCTCCAGAGCCATGCCGCCTGTCAGGGCTCCATCACCGATAACGGCAACGCATTTGAACGACTCACCACGGTTGTCCCGCGCCATAGCCATGCCCAGAGCAGCTGAGATGGACGTGCTGGCGTGACCAGCTCCGAAGTGGTCGAAGTTGCTCTCCGAGCGCTTGAGGTAACCTGCCACCCCGTGCTGCTGGCGCAGGGAGTCGAAGTCGTTGAACCGGCCGGTGATCAATTTATGGGGGTAGGCCTGATGGCCAACATCCCAGACCACACGGTCATAGTCGAGGTCCAGCGTCTGGTACAGCGCCAGGGTCAGCTCCACAACCCCCAGACCAGGACCCAGGTGACCACCACTGGTGGATACCACCTGCAGGTGCCGCTCACGGATCTGCCGAGCCACATCCTCGAGCTGAGCCGGGCTGAGTCCGTGCAGTTCATTCGGATGCTTCAGATCTCCGAGATGCATGCACTGCCAACTCCAATCCATGCAATCTACGGGAACCAACCCGGATCCTGTCTGGATCGAACCCTTGGAAGAATGGTGGGATGACCGACTACCTGCAACGGATCCTGCGCGCCCGCGTCTACGACGTGGCGCGGGAAACACCCTTGGATCACGCCCCCAATCTGAGCCACCGGCTGAAAAACGCTGTTTGGCTGAAGCGTGAGGATCTCCAGCCGGTGTTCTCGTTCAAGCTGCGCGGCGCCTACAACCGCATGGCTCAGCTCAGTGCCGACGAGCTAAAGCGCGGTGTAATTGCCTCCAGCGCCGGCAACCATGCCCAAGGCGTCGCCCTGAGTGCCAAACGGCTCGGCTGTCGGGCAGTGATCGTGATGCCAAGCACCACCCCGGAGGTGAAAGTGCGCGCCGTGCGGGCCCTAGGCGGTGACGTAGTCCTCCATGGCGAGACCTATGACGAATGCTCCGCGGAAGCGCAGCGACGCTGCAAGGCCAAGGGGCTCACCTTCATCCACCCCTTTGACGATCCGGAGGTGATCGCAGGCCAGGGGACGATCGGCATGGAGATCATGCGCCAGGCCGAACAGGCACCCAACTCCATCTATGTGGCTGTGGGCGGTGGTGGCCTGATCGCAGGCATCGCCGCCTACGTCAAACGGCTCTGGCCGGAAACGGAGGTGATCGGCGTGGAGCCGATCGATGCCGATGCCCTGAGCCGCTCCCTTGAGCAAGGGCAGCGGGTGGAACTGGAACAGGTGGGTCTGTTTGCCGATGGCGTCGCCGTAAGAAAAGTAGGCGAACATACCTTTGAGCTGGCCCAGCAGTTCGTGGATCGGATGGTGCGTGTCGACACCGATGCCATCTGTGCCGCTATCAAGGACGTCTTTGAAGACACCCGTTCAATCCTGGAGCCAGCCGGTGCTCTGGCGGTTGCCGGGCTCAAGCAGGATGTGGCCGATCGGCACCTGGCGGGGCGCAATCTCGTAGCGGTGGCCTGCGGCGCCAACATGAATTTCGACCGCCTGCGCTTCATCGCCGAACGGGCTGAGCTCGGTGAAGAGCGAGAAGCGATGTTGGCCGTGGAGATTCCCGAATCACCCGGCAGCCTGAGGCGGCTTTGTGAACTGCTGCGGGAGCGCAGCCTCACGGAATTCAGCTACCGCATGACCGATGGCGCCACAGCGCAGATCTTCATCGGTGTGCAGGTAAAAGATGAAAACGACCGTGCCTCACTGCTGAGCCAACTGGAGCTTGGTGGCTTCCCTTGCCTCGATCTCAGCGAGAACGAATTTGCCAAGGTCCACCTGCGCCACATGGTGGGGGGCCGTCTGCCGTCTTCGGCGCGCATGGCCTGTGCCGGGGAATGCAAGGAGCTGCTGTATCGCTTCGAATTTCCCGAACGCCCGGGTGCCTTGATGGGCTTCGTGGATGCTCTGCACCCCGGCTGGAGCATCAGCATCTTCCACTACAGAAACCACGGTGCCGACGTGGGGCGCATTGTTGTGGGAGTGCTGGTGCCGGAACAAGAGACGGAGGGCTGGACCGAATTCCTCAATGCTCTGGGGTATCGCCACTGGGATGAAACCAACAACCCGGCCTATCACCTATTCCTTTGAGTTTCAGGGCAGTAGCTTGAGTGTTCTCGAGGGTTGTGATGACGTCTCCATCCCTGCCCACCCGAATCGAGGCGATTCTTTATCTCAAGGGTCGGCCCGTCAGCATTGGCGAACTGACCGAGCTAGCCGACTCCGACCGCCGAAGTGTTGAAAAAGCTCTCGTGGCCCTGACGGCCTCCTATGTCCAGCGGGACAGTGCCCTAGAGATCGTTGAGCAGAGCGGTCGCTACGGGCTGCAGCTCAGGCCGGGCATGGCCGATCTGGTCAAAGACCTGCTGCCGGTGAATCTCTCCACGGCAACCCTGCGAACCCTCGCCACCATTGCCCTGAAGAAACGCATTCTTCAATCGGATCTTGTGGACCTGCGGGGCTCGGGGGCCTACGACCACATCAAGGAACTGCTGGCGCAGGAATTCATCGAACGGCGTCGCCAGAGCGAGGGGCGATCCTATTGGCTCACCCTCACTGAAAAATTCCATCGTACCTTCTCCGTGCTTCCTGATCTTGGGGCAACCGATCTGACGGAAGCTGCATAAAGTCAGAGCAGATCAGCTCCCGTCATGGAATCTCTACCCGTCACCCTGCTGCAGGTGCTGTCCCAGACCCTGCAGATCTATTCCTTGGTGCTGATCGTTCGAGTTCTGCTGAGCTGGTTCCCAAACCTGGACTGGGGCAATCCGATGCTGAGCAGCGTGAGTGCGATCACCGACCCCTACCTGAACGCCTTCAGGGGTTTGATCCCACCGCTGGGGGGCATTGATCTCTCAGCCATCCTGGCCTTCCTTGCCCTGAATCTGTTGCAGGGCCTGGTGGGGCAGTCGATCAGCGCCTTCTACATGTCGGGCTCCACCTGGTGATCACTGCTGGTTGATGCTCCGTTCCAACGGCAGTAAATCATCGTCGTCGGCATCAACCCGGGTTCGGACCGGAGCATTGAACCCACGGGCACGGGGATTTTTGATCACAAACGGTCCGGGGGTTCCCGCAGGCACTGAGATTCGTAGGGCGATCGGGGAGTGACCGGGGTTCACATCCCCGATCGATCCTACCCGGGTTCTGTTTGGAAGAACGGGTTCACCACTGGCATCCAGGATCCTTGCGTACACATCGGTGTCGATGACGCTGTTTTTGCCGCGGTTCTCAACGTCTCCCGTCAGCACAAAACAGCTGGCACCCACAGGTCGGCTCAGTTCAGGTTGATTGCCAGCGTCCTGCTCTCCGCAGGGATCCAGGCGAACCTCACTGAGTTGCAGTTCAGCGGCATCGCAAGGCAGTGCCAGTCCAAGCAGCAGAGGCAGGCTGCACAACAAGGCAAGGAGTCGTCGGAGCATCAGGAGATCAACGTTGGTCACCACTGCCGCCGATACGCCCACGGGCAGCCCGGCTCGACAGTTTCTGCAGGTTGGCGTCAGCCACCTCATTGAGGTCATAACCCAGTTCGCTGGCCAGCTGAGCCACGTACCAGAGCACATCTCCCAGCTCCAACTTGATTGCTTCGCGGGTGTCGGTATCAAAAACCCCCTCACGATCACGAATCACCTTTTTCACCTTGTCGGCCACCTCGCCGGCTTCACCGATCAAACCAAGGGTCGGATAAATGGGATTACGGCCCACATCCGGGTAGGCAGCCGTCTTTCGGGCGGCGTCCTGATAGGAATTCATCTTCATGAGGCCGTTTGGGAAACGCCCGGATGGTAGTTTCCGCAGGGATTTCCAGCCGCGATATGGGCCAGTTCGACCTGAACCGACGGACCAAGATCGTGGCCACCATCGGCCCTGCCACGGAGAGTCCGGAGCGGATTAAGGAGCTGGTGAAGGCTGGTGCCACCACTTTTAGGCTGAATTTTTCCCACGGGGACCACAACGAACACGCCGCACGCATCGCCACGATTCGTCAGGTGTCTGAGGAATTGGGGCAGACCATCGGCATCCTCCAAGACCTTCAGGGCCCGAAGATCCGGCTCGGGCGGTTTGCCGAGGGGCCAATCACCCTGGCCAATGGCGACCCGTTCACGCTCACTTCACGGCCGGTGAGCTGCGACAAGACGATCGCCACCGTGACCTACGACAAGCTGGCTGACGAAGTCACCGCAGGAAGCCGGATCCTGCTCGACGACGGCCGCGTTGAGATGAAGGTCGATACCGTCGATAAAGCGCAGCAGACCTTGCATTGCACCGTCACCGTGGGAGGTGTTCTTTCCAACAACAAGGGCGTCAACTTCCCGGACGTTCAGTTGTCCGTTCGCGCCCTCACGGACAAGGACAAAACCGACTTGGCCTTTGGCCTCAACCAGGGGGTGGACTGGGTGGCCCTCAGCTTCGTGCGCAATCCCTCCGACATGGAGGAGATTCGCGGACTGATCCGCGAACAGGGTCATGAGACCCCTGTGGTGGCGAAGATCGAAAAATTTGAAGCCATTGATCAGATCGATTCGATCCTGCCGCTCTGTGACGGCGTGATGGTGGCCCGCGGTGACCTTGGCGTGGAGATGCCGGCCGAGGAAGTTCCGTTGCTGCAGAAGGAACTGATCCGCAGGGCCAACAGCCTGGGTATCCCCATCATCACGGCCACCCAGATGCTGGATTCCATGGCCTCCAGCCCCCGGCCAACCCGAGCTGAAGTCAGCGACGTGGCCAACGCCATCCTGGATGGCACCGACGCCGTGATGCTCTCCAACGAGACCGCGGTGGGGGATTTCCCGGTGGAAGCCGTTCAAACCATGGCCACCATTGCCCGAAGGATCGAGAAGGACTACCCTCAACGTTCAATCGATAGCCACCTGCCCAGCACCATTCCCAACGCCTTGAGCGGAGCGGTCAGCACCATCGCCAGCCAGCTCAATGCCTCCGCAATTCTTCCTCTCACCAGAAGTGGGGCCACGGCTCGCAACGTCAGCAAGTTCCGGCCGGCGGCACCCATCCTTGCCATCACTCCTGATCGCACCGTCGCCTGTCGTCTTCAGTTGGTGTGGGGCGTGACACCGCTGGTGATTCCCCAGGGCGAACGCACCACGCAGACTTTCCAAGCAGCAATGGTCAAGGCCAAGGAGCGCAATCTGCTTAAGGAGGGTGATCTCGTGGTTCAGTCCGCAGGCACCCATACCGGCGTTTCCGGATCCACAGATCTGGTCAAGGTGAGCATCGTCGGCAACGAAGCTGAGGCCACACTGATCTGAGCGACGCCACACCATGAACCGGCGCATGCCCGCAACGGAAACTGTGCGGATGGCCCTGTCCACCCTGCGAAGCAACCGCCTGCGCAGCCTGCTCACGATGGTGGGCATCGTGATCGGCAACGCCTCGGTGATCACCCTGGTGGGAGTGGGGCGTGGCGCTCAGGGGCTAGCGGAGGAGCAGCTGACCAACCTCGGCGCCAACGTATTGTTTGTGGTTCCGGGCAACAACAACACCCGTCGCCAGGGGGCAACGCGACCCCAGACCCTTGTTCTGGAGGACGCCGAAGCGATCGCCACCCAGGTTCCCAGCGTCAAGCGCGTCGCCCCACAGATCAATAGCAACAAGGTGGTGCAAGCGGGGGCACGCAGTACCACCAGTGCGGTTTATGGCGTGACACCGGAGTTTCTTCCGGTGCGCAGCTTCAAAGTGGCCAAGGGCCGTTTCATCAGTGCCCAGGACGAAGCCGGTGCAAGGGCAATTGCCGTGCTCGGCTCAGATCTGCGCACCAAGTTGTTTCCCACTGGCCCAGCGATTGGTCAGCAGGTGCGCATCGGTAATCAAGGCTTCGAGGTGGTCGGTGTGATGGCTCCCAAAGGGGCCGTGTTCGGCAGCAACCAAGACGAAAACGCCTACATCCCCCTTTCAACGATGGTGAACCGGATCACCGGACGGGATCCGATCTACGGCGTCAGCCTCACTTTCATCAGTGTGGAAGCCAAGGATGAGCAGAGCATCAGCGCAGCAAACTTTCAGATCACAAACCTGCTGAGGCAGCGGCACCGGATTCTCCGGGATGACGATTTCGCGGTGCGGTCGCAGAAGGATGCCCTCACCATCGTGGGCACCATCACTGGAGGCCTCACCTTGATGCTCGGGGCCATCGGGGGGATCTCCCTGCTGGTGGGCGGCATCGGGATCATGAACATCATGCTGGTGTCCGTCAGCGAACGAACCGAAGAGATCGGTCTGCGCAAGGCCATGGGGGCCCGCAGCAGTGATGTGCTGCAGCAGTTCCTGGTGGAATCCCTGGTGCTTGCCAGTCTGGGCGGCGCCATCGGCACGCTGGTCGGTCTTGGAACCGTGAGCATCGTGGCGGCGGTCACGCCCCTCCCGGCAGCGATCGGCGCCACGATGGTGGTTGTCACCGTTGGACTCTCAGGATCCATCGGCCTGTTCTTCGGTGTCGTGCCAGCTCGACGAGCCGCAAAGCTCGACCCGATTGTTGCCCTAAGGGGCCTTTGATCAAGGCCTCAGAAATCAGACCAACTCATTTACACTAGTTAACGAATTTTTTCAGCTCATGAATCAGCGCTGGCGCCTTCTTGCCCTCTGGCTGTTGCCAATCGGCGTCGTGTTGCTGATTGGCTGGCAGGTGGTGAGCAATGGAGGCATCAACGGCCTCAGCGAGAACAGCAATGGCACCACCGTCGCTCCTCGCAATGCTGCGGTGGCGCGCATGAGCTACGGTCGCTTTCTCGATTATGTCGAAGCCGGTCGCGTCACAGCCGTTGATATCTACGACGGTGGTCGCAACGCTGTGGTGGAAGCCGTCGATCCTGATCTCGACAACCGCGTCCAGCGCCTGCGCGTTGATCTGCCCGGTCTTGCCCCTGAGCTGATCAACACGCTGAAGACTGAAGGCATCAGCTTTGACATTCATCCTCCCCGCACAGCGCCTCCGGCCCTCGGCGTGCTGGGCAATCTGCTGTTCCCGCTGCTGCTGATCGGTGCCTTGATCTTCCTGGCTCGCCGCAACAGCAATATGCCTGGAGGCCCTGGCCAGGCCATGCAGTTCGGCAAAAGCAAAGCCCGCTTCATGATGGAAGCGGAGACCGGCGTCATGTTTGATGACGTGGCTGGTGTTACCGAAGCCAAGCAGGAACTTCAGGAAGTGGTCACCTTCCTCAAGCAGCCCGAGCGGTTCACCTCCGTGGGTGCTCAGATTCCCCGCGGCCTTTTGCTGGTTGGCCCTCCCGGCACCGGCAAAACCCTCCTCGCCAAGGCCATTGCTGGTGAAGCGGGTGTCCCCTTCTTCTCCCTCTCTGGCTCTGAGTTCGTTGAGATGTTCGTTGGCGTGGGTGCCAGCCGCGTCCGCGACCTGTTCAAGAAGGCCAAGGAGAACAGCCCCTGTTTGATCTTCATCGACGAAATTGATGCGGTTGGCCGCCAGCGCGGTGCCGGCATCGGTGGAGGCAACGACGAACGCGAACAGACGCTGAACCAGCTCCTGACGGAGATGGATGGCTTCGAAGGCAACAGCGGCATCATCATCATTGCTGCCACCAACCGCCCAGACGTTCTGGACTCAGCTCTGATGCGTCCCGGCCGTTTTGACCGTCAGGTCACCGTTGACGCCCCGGACATCAAGGGTCGCCTCGCCATCTTGGATGTGCATTGCCGCAACAAGAAGCTCGAAGAGGAGCTATCTCTCGAAAGCATCGCCCGCCGCACCCCTGGCTTCACTGGTGCTGACCTGGCCAACCTGATGAACGAGGCGGCTATCCTCACCGCCCGCCGCCGCAAGGAAGCCATCGGTTTGAGGGAAATCGACGACGCTGTCGATCGCATCATCGCCGGCATGGAAGGCCGTCCTCTCACCGACGGTCGCAGCAAGCGTCTGATCGCGTACCATGAGGTGGGACATGCCCTGATCGGGACCCTGGTCAAGGACCACGATCCGGTTCAGAAGGTCACCTTGGTTCCCCGTGGTCAGGCCCAAGGCCTAACCTGGTTCTCGCCGGACGAAGAACAAACCCTGGTCACCCGTGCCCAGCTCAAGGCACGCATCATGGGAGCCCTTGGTGGTCGTGCCGCAGAGGATGTGGTGTTCGGTCATCAGGAAGTCACCCCCGGAGCCGGTG
>NZ_JBGKDP010000185.1:0-1723 GCF_042954245.1 Parasynechococcus sp. | reverse complement strand
CACCCTTTGGGTGGACGGCTTGTTCTTGCTCTCGGCCTTGCTGCAGCCCGGGCTCAGTGGCCTGATCGAGTGAAACGAACTGCAAAAGCTGCCCCGATTCAAGGGCTTGAACGGCGCAACGACTTGTAGTCTTCGGGAACCGGCACTGCCGGTCGACCCGTTCTGACCCCTGATCGAGAGTTGAGATGAAGCGGCTTCTGAGCTGGCTGACCGGCGCACTGTTAATGGCGAGCCTGATAGCAGGCCTCGTGCTTCCGAGAAGCGTCTACGCCGATGACGACCTCCGCAGCAAGTATTCCGGCAATGAGATCCGCAATATCGCGGACGACAAAATTGCCGCACGGGACGGCAAGGTTGATTTGAACAACTCCTCTGTGCGCCGTTTCCAGCAATTCCCCGGGATGTACCCGACCATGGCCGGCAAGATCGTGCTGGGTGGTCCTTACGACAGCGTGGAGGACGTGCTGTCTCTTGATCTGACCGAGCGTCAGAAGGAGCTGTTCGCGAAATACCGCGACAACTTCACCGTCACCCCTCCCTCCATTGCACTGAACGAGGGCGACGACCGCATCAACGACGGCCAATACCGCTGATTCCTAACCCCGTCACACTGGTTGTAACTGCTTGAACCGCCGGACCAGCGGCGGTTTTTTTGTCCCCGTGATGGCCCAGCCCCGCAGCTCTGACCCCATCCCCTCAGGTCCTTGGGACGTGGTGGTGATCGGTGCCGGGGCTGCTGGCTTGATGACCTGCCTTGATCTGCCTCCGGAGCTCAAGGTGCTGCTGCTCAACCGCAACACGGGGCGGCGTTCCTCCAGTCGCTGGGCCCAGGGGGGCATCGCCGCGGTGACCCGCAAGGAGGACAGCGCCGACAGCCATGCGGAGGACACCGTTCTAGCTGGAGCCGGCCTGTGCGATGGCGATGCGGTGCGACTGTTGGTGCAGGAGGCGCCCCACTGCGTGGAGCGCCTGGGGGAACTGGGGATGGCCTTCGACCGGGATCAGGACGGTCTTGCCACCACCCTGGAAGCAGCCCACAGCCACAGGCGGGTGCTGCATGTGCAGGACCGCACCGGGCGAGCCCTGGTGGATGTGCTGCGGGATCGTGTTGAGCAACGACCAGGGTTGCTGCACCGCCGCGGTGTTCGCGTGACGCAGCTGCTGGTTCGCGATGGGCGCTGTTGCGGCGTGCAGGTGCTGGATGGGGCGCACCTTCATGGGATCGAAGCCCGCGCCGTGGTACTGGCCACTGGCGGTGGTGGCCATCTGTTTGCCAACACCACCAACCCAGCCCAGGCCTGCGGCGAAGGCATCGCCCTCGCCTGGCAGGCGGGCGCAGCCGTTGAAGATCTGGAATTCGTTCAGTTCCATCCAACGGCCATCCGCCTGGATGAAGCCCCCTGCTTTCTGATCTCCGAAGCCGTTCGCGGAGAGGGCGGAGTGCTGGTGGATGCCCTGGGGGGCAGCCCTGTGGCCCACCTGCCCCAACGCGACCTCTCACCGCGGGACCAGGTGAGCCGAGCCTTGATGCAGGCCATGCAGCGGCAGCGGGTGAAACAGATGTGGCTCGACTTTGCCGCCATCCCGCGCGACCAAGCGGAGCGACGCTTCCCAACGATCCTGGACCGGTGCGACGAACTCGGACTGAATCCATTGGAACGGCCAATCCCCGTGGCCCCAGCCGCCCACTACTGGATGGGAGGGGTGGCCACAGACCTGCAGG
>NZ_JBGKDP010000184.1:0-2115 GCF_042954245.1 Parasynechococcus sp. | reverse complement strand
TGGAGCAGCTGCTCCAGCAGCTGCCGCTCACGGCCCGGGTGCGTCTGGATGCCACCGGCGGCTGGGACCGCAGCATGGCTAAGGCCTGGATGCAGCGGTTGCAAGATGACCCGCGTCTGGATTGGTTGGAGCAGCCGCTAGCGGTGGAGGATCAAGCCGGGATGGAGCAGTTGGCGGCGCTGGGGCCAGTAGCCCTCGATGAATCCCTTGACCAGCACCCGGAGCTGCGCCGCAGCTGGAGCGGCTGGCAGGTGCGGCGGCCTGCACTGGAGGGCGATCCCCGTCTGCTGTTGCGAGAGCTGCAGGTTGGGGTGTCCCAACGGATGCTGAGCACGGCGTTTGAAACCGGCATCGGTCGGCGTTGGTTGGAGCATCTGGCCGGGCTTCAGGCCCAGGGGCCCACGCCGGCGGCACCGGGCCTGGCCCCCGGGTGGACACCATCGGGGGTGTTGTTCTCCACAGATCCAGAGCAGGTCTGGGCCGCGGCGGCATGAGCGAGCTGGAACGGCTGGAGCAGGGGCTGGCGGCGGGGCAGTGGGTGCCCCTGTCGCCCCAGGCGGAAGCGGTCCCCATCGCTCAATTGCCGCCGGGGCCGGGGGTGCTGGTGCGCAGTGGTGGCAGCAGTGGCGGCAGCCGTTGCTGTGCCCAGCCGTCACTGCATCTGGACCGTTCGGCCGCAGCCACCGCCCATTGGTTGACGGGCATCGGTCTTGACCCCGCTTCCACCCTGCTGCTCAATCCCCTGCCCCTGGCCCATGTGAGTGGGCTAATGCCTTGGTGGCGGGCCCGCTGCTGGGGCGCGGGGCATCAGCCACTGGCGCCGGGGTTGATGAAAACCCCCACCGAATTGCTCGCGTTCTGTCAGGGCCTGCCCGCTTGGGGTACGAATGCTCCATTGCTGTCGTTGGTGCCCACGCAGCTGGCGCGTCTGCTGGCCCATCCAGATGGCGTGGCCTTTCTGAGGCAGCTGCAGTTGATCTGGATCGGTGGCGCTGCTCTCCCGGCTCCGGTGGTGGATCAGGCTCGTGCGTTGCAGCTGCCGCTGGCGCCCTGTTACGGGTCGACGGAGACAGCGGCGATGGTGGCGGCCCTCCCGCCGGACCGCTTCCTAGGCGGTGAGCCGGGGTGTGGGAACCCGCTGGTGGATGTGGAGCTGCGGCTGGCCGCTGATGGGGTGCTTAAGGTGCGCACTGATCGGTTGGCTCTGGGTTGTTGGCGGGCGGATCAGCCGGATCGGTGGGAACCGCTCAGGGATGCCGATGGCTGGTGGCGCTCCGGGGATCAGGCCGCGTTGACCCCAGGCCTCCATATTGCGGGCCGAATCGATGGCGCCATTCACTCCGGTGGGGAAACGGTGTTCCCCGAGCAGCTGGAAGAGCGCTTGATGGCGGCGCAGCAGGCGTCATCGCTCCCGGTGAGTGCCGTGCTGCTTCTTGGTGTGGCCGATCCGGAGTGGGGGCAGCGGCTGGTGGCCCTGGTAAGCAGCTCTGATGCTGCGGTGTTGCAGCGCCTTGAGCTGCTCACGCGGCCCTGGCCAGCGGCGGAAACGCCGCGGCGTTGGCTGTTGTGTCCCGACCTGGCCCCCTCGGCGCTGGGGAAATGGCAGCGCCAGCGATGGCGGGAGTGGTTAGAGCGGTTGGATGCGGTCGAGGCCTGATGCTTCCAGCCAACGGTCCACGCCATCGGGCAGGGCACATCGGCGCCGGGTTTGGGCGTCGATGGCCACATGACGCAGGTAGCCACTGGCGACCAGCTGGTCCTCCAGCAGCACCTGGCTGTTCACCGCAAAACTGCTGGGATCGAGTCGTTCCGGCTCCAGTCGGATCAGCAGCTTGTCGCCCACCTGCACCGGGGCGCGGAAATCGGCATGGCAGTGCACGATCGGCAAGGCGACGCTCGGTTGCTCTTCGCGGCCGCCAGGGAAGACTGAAACCGCCGGTAGGCCGAACTGCTCCAGGCTTTCCTCCCAGGCCTGGTGGCACCAGCCCAGCAGCAGCTGAAAGTGCATCACGCCGGCAGCATCCGTGTCGCTGAAGCGCATGGTTCGGCTGAGCTCCAGCCAGGGGGTAGAGGACATGGCGATGTGTTGTTCGAGCCGGTGCCGACTGTCACCCT
>NZ_JBGKDP010000183.1:0-2484 GCF_042954245.1 Parasynechococcus sp. | reverse complement strand
GAGCGCCCAACGGTCTTCCGGGTGGGCTGATTCCCCGCAGGACATCAACAGGTGGTTGAGCTGTCTCGGCGTTGGAGGAGTTGTTGTTTCGAGTCGCGTTCCCTCGGGCAAGGGTGGAATCGAGGGTTGTTGAAGGAACGACAGCACAGTGGATCAACCGGTGTTCCGCATGCCGGCTGCAATGCCATTGAGGGTGAGCAACGCTCCCCGCAGCAGTTCACTGCGGCTGTAGGTGCGGGTGTCCTCGGGGGCGCCTGGTGTCTCACTCATGGGGGGTTGCCGGTTCTGATCCCGCAGCCGCTTCAGCAGCGCAACCTGGAGAAAGCCCAGGGGAACAATGGTGCGGTTGCGCAGATCAACAGACAACTGCAGCCCTTGATCAGCGCCCAGCAGTCGGTTTTGTCCTGTGATTTCCAGAACCAGTTTGCGGGTGAGTTCGTATTCCTTGGCGATCACCTGGAAGATCGCTTCAAAGGCTTCCCGCTGTTCAGGGTGCCCCAGGCTGTTCATGTAGTGATGGGCCAGGTCGAGATCCACCTTGGAGAGGGTCATTTCCACTTTGGAAATGAGCATCCGGAAGAACGGCCAACGTTGATGGAGGCGCCGCAGCAGGTCGAGCTGTTCGGAATCACCGCCCACTTCTTCCGACAGCGCCGTGCCGAAGCCAAACCAGCTCGGCAGCAGGAATCGACTCTGGGTCCAACCGAAGACCCAGGGAATCGCCCGCAGGCTGGAGAGATCCTTGGTGCCGGTTTTGCGGCGGGCCGGTCGGCTGGAGATCTGCAGTTTGCTGATTTCCTCGATCGGTGTGACCTGCTGGAAAAACGCCACCAGATCGGGGTTGTCGTGAACCAGAGCCCGGTAATGCTCCCGTGAGCGGGTGGCAAGACGACTCATCAGCTGGTTCCAGCTGGGCGTCGCATCGAGCTGGTTGGTCACCAGGCTGTTCTGAACCACAGCCGTGGTGACGGTCTCCAGGTTGTAGAGCGCTAACTCAGGCAGGCTGTACTTGGAGGCCAGCACTTCACCCTGTTCGGTGATTTTAATCCGGCCCTGCAGCGTGCCGTTGGGTTGGGCCAAAATCGCCTGATAGGCAGGCCCACCGCCACGACTGACGGATCCACCGCGGCCGTGGAAGAGGCGAAGTGCCACGTCCTGGCTGCTTGCGAGTTCCTGAAGGGCGATCTGAGCTTGATGAATCTCCCAGTTGCTGGAGAGGAAGCCGGAATCCTTGTTGCTGTCGGAGTAGCCCAGCATCAGCTCCTGCAGCGGCTGCTTCTGCTGCCCAACAACGGGGAGGAGTTCACGGTAGAGCGGCGTCTTAAACAGCCCCTCCATCACCTCAGGGGCTCGTTGGAGATCCTCCACGGTTTCGAACAGCGGCACCACCAACAGGGAGGCCCGTTTGTTGGGGGGGTCCACCAGGCCTGCCTCCTTCGCCAGCAGCAAAACCTCCAAGAGATCCGATGCCGTGTGGCTCATTGAGATCACGTAGGAGTTGCAAATCCGCGGACCGAACTCCTCCTGGAGGCGTTGCAGCATTCGGAGCACCGCCAGCGTCTCGGCTGTCGCTGCCGACCAGCTGGCGGCAGGCGGGATCAGGGGGCGACGGGTCTGCAGTTCCTGCAGAAGCCATGCCATCCGCTCCATTTCATCCATGTCCCCATAGGTCTGGGGAAGGTCCAGGCTGCGGGTGAGTTCATCGATGGCATCGCTGTGGCGGGTGCTCTCCTGACGGATGTCAAGGCTGGCCAGAGAGAACCCGAAGATGTGCACTTGGTGCAGCAACGTGTCGAGCTGTTCGCAGCTCAGTTCGGTACTGACAAGGCTGTTACGCACCAACTCCAGATCACTGCGGAACTGGTCCACCGAGGTGTAGTGGAGAACCTCAGCGCCGCTCAACCCGGCCTGGGGATCGGCCAGAGCTTCACAGGGCATCTGCCAGCCCGCCGCCGACAGCTGGTTGTTGCGGGCGAGGGTGCGCTCCAGTTTTTCGAGCACGTAGCAGAGCTTCAGCCGGTAGGGCTCCAGCCGGTATCGCGCTGCTCTGTGCTCGTAGATCTCTGGGAATCGGAGTCGATCCATCTCCAGCGACTCCAGCAGTGATGGAGCCACCTGACTCCACTGCATGGAGATGCTCAGCTGCTGGCGGAGCGACTGCACAGAACTGATGTACAGCTCCAGCATCAACTGACGCTGATAACAGGCCGTGCGCCAGGTGATCTCGGGTGTGACCGAGGGGTTACCGTCCCGATCGGAACCCACCCAGGAGCCGAAGGTGCAGAACGACGCCTGGGGAACCTGGACATCGGGGTAGTGGCGATGCAGGGCTGTAATCAGCCTTCTGCGCAGTTGCGGCATCGCGTCAAACAACACCTGCTGGAAGTAGTGCAGGGTGGAATCCACCTCGTCGATGACGGTGGGTTTGAACTGGTGCAGCTCGTCGGTTCGCCACCACAGGCGGATCTCTTCCTCCAGCTGGTC
>NZ_JBGKDP010000182.1:0-11176 GCF_042954245.1 Parasynechococcus sp. | reverse complement strand
CACCCTGCGCGCGCCCCAGGGCAACGGGGCCCAGCTCGTCGCTCATACCGAAACGGGTGATCATCTGACGCGCCGTTGAAGCAACCTGCTGGAGGTCGTTGGAGGCGCCAGTGGTGACCTCATCTTCGCCGTAGACAATCTCTTCAGCCACCCGGCCGCCAAGGGCGACGGCCATCTGGTTCTGGAGGTAGGCCCGGGAGTACAGGCCCGATTCCATCCGCTCTTCACTGGGGGTGAAGAAGGTCAGACCGCCGGCATTACCGCGGGGAATGATGGAGATCTTCTGAACGGGGTCATAGTCCGGCATCAGAGCACCCACGAGGGCATGACCAGCCTCGTGATAAGCAACCAGGCGGGCGCGACGCTCGCTCATCACGCGGTCCTTCTTCTCCGGACCCGCCATCACCCGTTCAATGGCATCACTGATCTCGTCGTTGCTCACTTCGGTGAGTTCACGACGGGCCGCAAGGATGGCGGCTTCGTTGAGAAGGTTGGCCAGATCAGCGCCGGTGTAACCAGGTGTCCGACGGGCAACCTTGTCGAGATCGACGTCCTTGGCGAGGGTCTTGCCGCGGGCGTGAACGCCAAGGATCTGTAGACGACCGGAATAGTCGGGTCGATCAACGGTGACTTGACGATCGAAACGTCCGGGGCGCATCAGAGCGGCATCGAGCACATCTGGGCGGTTGGTGGCCGCCACGATGATGATGCCGGTGTTGCCCTCGAAACCATCCATCTCCGTCAGGAGCTGGTTCAGCGTTTGCTCGCGCTCGTCGTTGCCACCGCCAAGGCCTGCGCCCCGCTGACGACCAACGGCATCGATCTCGTCGATGAAAACGATGCAGGGAGCGTTTTTCTTGGCTTGCTCAAACAGGTCGCGAACGCGGCTGGCACCAATGCCAACGAACATCTCAACAAATTCAGAGCCGGAAATCGAGAAGAAGGGAACATCTGCTTCACCAGCCACGGCCTTGGCGAGCAGGGTCTTACCGGTGCCGGGAGGCCCCACAAGCAGAACACCTTTGGGGATTTTGGCGCCGACGGCCGTGAAGCGATCGGGGTTCTTGAGGAAGTCGACCACCTCGGTCAGTTCAAGCTTCGCTCCCTCAATGCCGGCCACATCGGTGAAGGTCACCTGGGTGGAGGGCTCCATCTGAACCCGCGCCTTGCTTTTGCCGAACTGCATGGCTGGATTGCCACCACCACCGCCCTGGGCGCGCCGGAAGAGGAAAAACAGACCGCCAAGCAGAAGCAGGGGGAAGATCAAACTTCCAGCAGCCTGCTGCCAACCAGGGGTCTGACGGGAAGGCTGCACGGCGATATCGACGCTGTGTTCGGTCAGCAAACCGAGCAGCTCACGATCGGGGGCCAGGTTGACCTGGGCACGACGTCCGTCGTTTTCAACCACCTGAGCGGTGCCTTGATCCGGAGAAATCAGCACACGGCTGATTTGGTCATCCTTCACCGCCTCAACGAACTCGCTGTAGCGGATGGTGTTCACCTGTGGCTGGCTGCCACCGCCGCCACCAACGAACGCTGGTGCAATCACAACAATCGCCAGAACCAAAAGGGCCCCGAGACCGATATTTCGCCAACGCTTGTTCACAGGTCGCCTCGTAGATGAAGGAATGTTAAACCGACTCTGAGTCTTCAGGCGGCGCGGAGCACCTCAACCACGCTCTTGAAGGCGAACCATTCGGGAATCTCCTCACCACCGCGCAGCATCTTGCGGAACTGGGTGCCGCTGAGCTTCTTCACGTGCAGGCCGCGGGCTTCGGCATGCTCGGCCGTCACATAGCCCTCTTCCTGGGTGTAGACGAGGTTCAGGGAAGGAACCGTTTCCATCGTGAGCTCGGGAGCGCACTCCTTGGCGAAGTTCTGCGCGTCGTAAGGGCCGTAGAAGTCGTCACCGGTCAGAGACGATTTGCAGCCGGCCATATCGCGGCCAATGATGAAGTGGGTGCATCCGTAGTTGCGGCGGATGATCATGTGCTGCAGCGCTTCACGCGGACCTGCCATGTGCATGGCATAGGGCAGGTAAGCCCAGCGAATGCTGTTGTTGTTCACTTCGGCCGCCAGACGCTTATAGGTCTGGAAGCGAACGGCACCAGGGATGTCGTCCTGCTGGGTGGGACCACAGGTGGGATGAACGAGCACCACGGCGTTGTCACTCACGTTCTGTGCATGCAGGGCACGGGTGAACAGTTCGTAGTGAGCGCGGTGAATGGGGTTGCGGCACTGGAACGCCACCACGTCCTCGCCTTCGGGCAGGCCTGCACGCACCTCAGCCGGGGTCTTGCAGGGGAACACCCGCTCGGGCCGAGCAAGGCCCTGGAGGCTTCCACCCAAGTAGAAGCGCTTGCGCTCCATCGTGATCATCCGAACCGCAGGGTGCTCGATGGAGGTGGTGCCGTAGCAGCCCTTGGCTTCAGCCACTTTGTTGGGTTCCCACTTGTCTTCCACCTCGAGGACCGCCAGATCCTGGCCCTTGTAGGTGAGCAGCAACTTGTCTCCCACCACCACGTCATCGCGGTCGGTGTCCATCACGATCGGCAGACCGAACAGCTGGCCCGCAGCCAGACGATGACCACTGACCACAGCGTCGTAGTCCTCCTGGTGCATGAAGCCACGAAGGGGAGAGAAGCCACCAACGCACAGCAACTCGACATCACAGGCGTTGCGATCGGAACACTCGATCGTTTTGGTCGCAGTGGCTTTCACAGCGGCACGATCCGCTTCGGCAACCATCAGATCGACCAACGTTCCGCCGTAGGGAGCAATCACACCGGATCGCTGGGCGGGAGCGGAAGCACTGGCGGTCATGACTGCAGGGGAGATCGGGCGATTCTCCCAGATCGCCGGAGGATTGCAATGGGCCACAAAAAAAGGGGCCTGAGCCCCCTTGCAAACTGTTGTGATGACCCTGATCAGGCTTCTTCGAGGCGGCCGTAGAGATCACCAGTGATCTTGATGTCGACCACTTCACGACCACCCATATCGGAGTCGGAGGGTTGAATGGCGCTGAACACACCAGCGAATTCACCGGTTTCAGGATCCACCTTGGTGATGGAGAGGCTCATGGTTCCCACTCCATCGATGTAGCGCTTGTTGTTATCCTTCTCGAGCTGTTCGTCATCACCGCCAAGTGCCACAAGGCCTTGGGCGTACTGAACACCGGTGGTCAGAGCCCGACCCTTGGGATCGATGAAGTTGCTGGTGCGGTAGCTGGGGGTGCGATAAGTGCCTTCAAAGTCGGTGCTGGTGGTCAAAGCCGAGCCCTCAGCAATGGCATTGAGTGACTTGCTGGAGAAGGTGAAGGGGAACTCCTCGCCACCGGGCACCAGAACGGTGATCGGCTGGAAGTCGATGCCGCCTTTCTCATGGAATTGCAGGCCAGATTCCGTCACCTTCAGATCACCAAAAACGGAGTCGAGGCTGGAGGTGTAACGGGTGAGGATTTTGCCCTCAACAAACTCCGCCTGCTGACGAATGTTCTTGGGCTCCTCCTTGGCATAGACCTGCACAGGGTGCATGCAGATCTCACGCAGCTCATAACTGCCACCGGCCGTCAAAGGAATCGAGCCACGGGCTGAGTCCCCGATCATGGGGCAATCGTTGGCTTTGCCGGTGTTGTGGATGTCGTCGTAGGTGACATTGGATCCACCACGCTGGACTGCATCACTGTCGCCACTGCAGGCCGTGGTGAAGAACGCGAGGCAGAGCGCCAGCACGACGGCCAGCAGAGGACGAATGCGCATGGAAAGAGCCGATCGGCTGAACGCTAATGGGGACGGAATACCGTCAGATCTGGATCTTACAGGGCGAAAAATGACGTCAGGGCTAGCCTTTTGCAGCTCTCAACAACTTGTCGAAAGCGCGTGACATCCAACGATCCCGATTCGACCCAGGCACGGATGGCTCCAGCACTGGCCGCCCTGGGCGAGCTGGCAGAGGAGTTGAGGGGAAATCCAGAAGCACTACTCACCCTGCTGCGTGAGCTTGAGGCCCTGCATCGGGACGTTCAGGACGGTCCGTTTCGTCAAAGCCTTCCTGAAAACCGCAAGAAATTGTTCACACTTCTGCAGAGGATGGAGAAAAACGGCGGCTGGCCCTACATCCCCCGGCTTCAGCTGCGCACCTTCATCGACCTGCTCGGTCAGGACTCGCAGGACTCGATCGACGCCGCGGCCTGATCCCGAGCCTCGATCAGAGCATCAAGCAATTGATGGGCCAGAGAGAGCTTTGCCGTCACAGGCAGCTCTCGTCTCCAGCCATCTCCCAGCAACCAGCCTCCATTGGGTTGGTCCCCAAAACCCTGACCATCACGGTCCACAGGATTCACCATCATCAGATCGCAGCCCTTGGCCAGTCGCTTGCTTTCAGCCCGCTCCAGCAAATGGGCATCGCTGCCTGTGAGCGCTGAGAAGCCGAGAACCAACTGTCCAGGACGGCGTTGGCGGGTCAGGTTCGACAGCAGGTCAGGAACCTCGGCCCACCCGGAAGTCAGAGCCTGCTGAAGCTCCAGCTTGGTGAGTTTGCTTGGGGGAGCAGCATCCCGCCGCAGGTCAGCGACAGCAGCAGCCATCACGAGCACATCCGAGTCGGGCTGAGCCAACTGCAGAGCTGAACCGAGTTCAGCGGCACTCTCCACAGCAGTGCACAGCAGGCCCTCAAGCCAGGCGTCGGGGAGATCCAATGGGCCATGCACCACATGAATGGTGGCACCCCGGAAGCGTGCCGCCTGCGCCAAAAGCACCCCCATGCGACCGCTGCTGCGGTTGCTCAGGAAACGGGCCGAATCAATGGACTCTTGGGTCGGTCCAGCCGAAACAAGAACAGACATCCCCGACCAATCAAGGGTCACGTCAGGAGTGACCGAGCCGCGGCTGAACACAGACGCAGCCGCCAACTCAATCAACAGCGGATCGGCCATGCGGCCATGGCCGACGCGATCACAGGCCAACAGACCGGACGCCGGCACGAGGTGGACCACCCCAGGGAAGGATTGAAGCTGCAACCAGTTGCGTTGCACCGCAGGGTGGCGCCACATGGCCGTGTTCATCGCCGGAGCCGCGATGACCGGAGCTTCCGTTGCCAGCAGAACGCTGGTGAGCAACCCGTCGGCTGAACCCTGGCTCCAGCGGGCCAAGCTGCTGGCACTCAGGGGCGCGACGATGGTCAATTCCGCCCACTCCGCCAACTCGATGTGCAGCGGCCTCGACGCAGCAGGGTCCCACTGGTCTGCCTCGAGGTAGCAACGATGGCGACTGAGGCTGGCGAGCGCCACGGGGCTGACCCAGGCAGCGCCACTCGTGGTCACAAGACAGCGCACCTGAGCGCCGGCTTTGATCAGCGCGCTGACGAGCAAAGGCGTCTTAACAGCAGCAATGCTGCCGCTGACGGCCACCAGCACACGCCGCCCGCACAGTGGCGACGCCTGCTCAGTCTTCATCGAAAGGTTCTTGGTCCACCAAATGGTGGTACGGAAGGATCAGTTCGGGCCTGTGGATGGCCAGCGCCCGAAGCAGGTGCCAATCCGAAAGGCTGTCGAAAGGAGAGGGGTAGTCGTCCTCTTCGAGTCGGCGGGCGAGTTCGGCCGTCGAGGCCTCGTCAAAAGCTTCGAGCCGTTCCTGCGTGAGCATCGAGCCGTCCTCAGACGCCATTGGTGGCAGTTTGACGCAGGCCGTGCCGGCTAGCGTTGGCTGACCGGGGAATTAGCTCAGTTGGTAGAGCACTGCGATCGCACCGCAGAGGTCAGGGGTTCGAATCCCCTATTCTCCACTGCGCTTTTGCAGCGTCGCCTGCCACTCATCGGCCTATTTGCCCTTGTGGTGTTCAGCACCGTGGCACGACCGTCAGCCCTACTCACCTTCACACTCCTCGCTGCAGCCGGTGCGATAAGTCGCGCCCCATCACGCCGCACCTGACCCACCATGAGGTAAAAGGGGGATGTTGAACACCCCCGTAGCCGATGTCGCAATCGAAGCGCGAGCAGGTCGTGAGCCACCTGCGCTACATCCGCCAAGAGCTGCGTGAGATGCACCAAGGAGTCATGGAAGACGGCCTTCTTCCCGAAGCGGGCGAAGTTCGGGGTGTGATGGCACAAATGGAAGCGCTGCTGGAGCTCCTCGAAGGCAAAGCGTCCAGAAAAGCGAAGGCTGAGTCCAAATAACTTTCAGCGTAAGCCGTTGTCAAAGCCCTCAGCTCTGGCTTTGCTGCGCCAATCCCCATCACCTGGCCCGGGCTTGCCTCGGGTTTTTTACTGAAATCTCCTCTCCGTAGTGTCTGATGCCTGCAGATTGCCCAGGGGTGGTGTAAACAGATGGTGGCAGGGACAGGCCGGGTGATGGGGATCACTGGTTTCGGCCCTGCCTCTTCCCCTGAAACCCGTGCCGTGCGACGGCTTCAATCCACCCGGCTGCAAACCAACATTGGTGCAGCACTTCAAAGGCTGGATCGATGGGCGCGCAATCCTTGGCGACGATTGTCCTTGCTGACCCTTGCCGGGCTAATTTGCTTTTTGATCGGTAGCGCCATCACCTCGGTCGCCGGCGTTCTCGGCCAGATGGACCCCGTCGCTGCACTTGTGGTGGTTCTTAGTACCGAACTCACGATTCGGCGCCGACGCAGCTCTAAACCATCACTGAAGCTGCCCCAACAGCTCCTGGATCTTGGTCGTATTGGCTTTCTCTACGGCCTCTTTCTCGAAGGGTTCAAGCTGATCTGAAGCAGAACTGTGGAAAACAGACAACCAAGACTGCAATTGGTGCCCTTCGGAAAGGATCCGATGGGCTGCAAATGGCGAGGAACCGTTAGTTTCTGAAGCTAAAACCACCAGCGGAACGGTTGCGTCATGCACCACATGTCGTCGTCGGCTTTGCAGGGGTGCATGCCTGCAAAGCCCTGGCCAAGGCCGATGTGCGCATCACCCTGATTGACAAGCGCAACTTCAACCTGTTCGAGCCCCTGCTCTATCAGGTGGCCACTGGGTTGGTCTCAAGAAGTGATGTGGCCACGCCTCTACGCGAACTGGTGGGCAAGCAAAAGAACATGCAGGTGCTGCTGGGGGAGGTCACCACGGTGAACCCCGAAGGCAAACAGATCGTGTTCAACGGCAAGGCCTACAGCTATGACCATCTGATCCTGGCTACAGGATCGGGCAGCACCTATTTCAGCTACGAAGACTGGCGCACCTTTGCGCCTCCGATGAAAATCCTCGAGCACGCCGAGGAAATACGCCGCCGTCTGCTGATGGCGATTGAGCAGGCGGAGCAGACGCCGAACCCCGAGATACGCCAGTTTCTGCAGACGGTAGTGATCGTTGGTGCCGGCCCCAGCGGCTGCGAGATGGCTGGTGCCGTTTCAGAGCTGATGCGGGTGGGTCTTGAACAATGCCTTCAAGCAGCTGGATCCCCAGAAAACACGGATCGTGTTGGTGGACCCAGGCGACAGGGTGCTTAGAGCGATGCCGGAGGAGCTCTCCGAAGCGGCCCTTGTGATTCTCGAACGCGACGGCATCGAGTATTTACCCCAGGGCCGCGTCCAAACCATGCGGCCCGGAGAGGTGGTGATCAGCAGCCCCGATGGTGATGTCCGGGTCCAAACGGCAACGCTGATCTGGACCGCTCGCATGAAGCCATCCCATCTGGGACAGAAGCTGACGGAAGCCACCGGTTGCGAGGTCGATTGCGGTGGGAGGGTGATCGTCAATCCCGATTTCTCGATTCCCAGCCATACCGAGATCCGCATCGCCGGTGATCTCTGCAACTACAGCCACACTGTGAATGGCAAGCCGCTGCCGGGCATGGCGGCTCCCGCCAAACAGGCCGGAACATTCATCGGCAAGGACATCGCAGCGATCGTCGCCGCACGTTCCGCTATATCGATTTCGACAGCATGGCTGTGGTGCACTCCAGTGCGGTCGCCGACCTGCATGGCTTCAAATTTTTCGGACGCCTGGGCCTACTGCTGTGGGCCATCGTTCACCTGGCCTTGATCCCCAACCGAGAAAACCGGATCACCTTGAGCATCAAATGGCTGTACGCCCTGGCGACCCGGCAACGGGCCTCGATTCTGCTAACGGGCATGCCGAGCCAGCATCTGGCCCTTGATGCTGAGGGTGCCCACTTCCCGATGGCCAGCGGCAAAGGCCCCTCCATGGCCGAACCCGATGCTGCCCTCAAGGCAGCGATGGATTACTACGCCCATCAACTCAGTGGCCTTCCCCAAACTCAGGAGCTGGTCAACACCAAGGAGGCCTCAGTTGCGGATTCGGAAGCTGCCATCAAATAGAGCAAGGCCATCCGGGTGGGCACGCCATTCCTGACCTGCTCTGCCACCAGGCTGACGCGCGGGTCATCCAAAAGCGACCCACTCAATTCGACGCCGCGATTGACCGGGCCGGGATGCAGTACGGGAACGTTCTCACCGCAGAGCTGCATGCGCTCATGGCTCAGCCCGAAGTCGCGGTGATAGCGCTCCAGGCTGGTGAGCAACTGCTGGCCCATCCGTTCCTTCTGAAGCCGCAAGGTCATCACGGCATCGGCGCCTGGTAGCGCATGCTCCAGGCGCCGCACCACACTGACCTTGCCCCGTTGCGGCACCGGATCCTGTAGCAGGCCTGGGGGTGGCGCATCCACGAAGGCGGCAAAATCCTCTGGAACGAGGCGGGGAGGACCGCACAACACAACATCTGCTCCACAAGCCGTCAAGGTCCAGAGATTGGAACGGGCCACCCGCGAGTGAAGGATGTCTCCAACAATCACAATCCGGCGTCCTTGCAGCGCTTCCGGCATGGGGTGCTGGGGCGAGAAATGCCGGGCAAGGGTGAGCAGATCCAGCAGTCCCTGACTGGGATGACTGTGAAGTCCATCGCCCCCATTGAGCACCACGGTGCGCTCACCCATCTGCTGCAAATCCAGCGCCAGTTGCTGCGGCACACCGGTGGAACGGTGACGCACCACCAAAACGTCAGCGCCCATGGCCACGTAGGTGCGCGCCGTGTCGAGAATGCTTTCCCCTTTGCTGAGTGAGCTGCTGGAGGGTGAAAAGCTCATCACGTCTGCCGACAGACGCTTGGCCGCCAACTCAAAACTGCTGCGGGTTCGGGTGCTGGGTTCGAAGAACAGCGTTGCCACCAGACGGCCCTGCAAGGCGGGCAGTTTGCGGGCACCAGTGATGGGCAGCGAACGAAACCGCTGGGCCAGCTTAAGCACCACCGCAAAGTCTTCTCGCGAAAACGACGCGAGATCAAGAACGTGGCGATGCGGCCAGCCACTCATGACGACGGCTCCAGCGATGGCGACCAGCACTGTGCCTTGGGCGGCATGCGATCACCCCGAGCTCGCCTGCTGACACTGCGACTGCTCCGCAGGTACCAGCGCCATGGGGTTGCAGCGCCCTGGGAGATGCCGATCCGCGTGGTTGTCACAAGATCCTGGCTGGCAAACATGTCTGACCTTGGGGCCATCCACAAGTCATGTTCGCCCGTCACCGAACGGCTGTCATCACGGCGATCAAGCCCAAAACGACATGCCAGCAGGCCGGGCCCTGCCGCAATCCGCTCAGGTTCATTGGGAAGAGCCACGGCACGCAGCAACACGCCATTGGCCCAATCGCCCCGATCGGTGACCACGTTCACGCAGTGGTGGATGCCATAGCTGACATACACATAAAACCGCCCTGGCCCTCCGAACAGGGTTTCGTTTTGCGGTGAACGGCGGCGGTAACCATGACAAGCGGGATCGTCCTGGGAATAGGCCTCTGTTTCCACGATCACTCCCCAAAGCAGGCTGCCGTTGTCTTGGCGTTTTACCAACCTGCAGCCCACCAGATCAGGGCCCACGATCTGAGCCGGACGGGCAAAAAAATTGAGCGGAAGCGAAATAAAATCGATGACAGGCTGCCGGCTGGCGACCACGCTTGTTCCAGCTTGAACGTTGCAGGCTGTGGACAGCAACCTCCAGGCACGGCGTGATGGGGTGTTTCTGGTGCTGGCGGGCCTTTTCCTCGGGATCCTGGGCATGCTCAACATCCTGGGCCTGACGCGCTTCCTTCAATTGGGCAGCATTGGCGGCTGGCCGATCGTGGTGGCCTACCTCACAGCGCAGTCCGTGGACGTACGGCTGTTCCATTTCTGGAAACAGCTCACTAAAGACAAGGCGCTCTGGCTGCGCAACAACGGCTCCACCCTGGTGAGCCAGTTGGTTGATACCAGTGCAGTGGTGCTGATCAGCCATTACGGCGCCCATATGCTTCCTGTGCAGCCGGAACGGTCCGTGCTGCCGCAGCTGATCAGCTTCATCGGCAGCGGCTACCTGTTCAAGGTGCTGGCGGCGTTGACCGACACACTTCCCTTTATATGGCTCACGGGATGGCTGAGGGAGTGGCTAGACATTCCTGGAGAAGGAGGCGAACTCACAACAGAAGCCACCTCGTCGATGCATTAACAGCGCATCCACACCAAACTGAGGCCAGTTCAGGTCAGGTGATGGACGCAACCACCTCCAGCTTCAACCTCGGCACTGTGCTTCTCGCCAGCATCGTGCTGTTCCCCTTGGCCTGCCTGTTCTTCGGAACCCGCGGTGGCTACTACAACACCGATCAGTACGACGGCAACGGCACTGCCCACTGATCGGCTGGAGTTGAGCGATTATCAGGTCATTGGTTCAGCCTGAATGACCGCTGCAACTCCCGGTCCTGTCGACAGCACGGACGCCATTCGCCTCGCCCTGCGCAGTTGGCCTGAGGTGGAGAGCTACCTCCAGGGCTGCAAGGGGGTGATCATTCCCCTGGGATCCACCGAGCAGCACGGCCCCACGGGCGCCATCGGCACCGACGCCCTCACCGCAGAAGCGGTGGCCCTTGAGGTGGGACGTCGCACCGGCGTTTTGGTCACCCCAGCCCAGGCCTTCGGCATGGCGGAACACCACCTTGGTTTCGCGGGAACGATGAGCTTGCAGCCGGCAACACTTCTGGCCGTTCTGCACGACCTGGTCTTGTCTTTGGGCCGGCATAGCTTCGAACGGGTGTTCGTGATCAATGGCCACGGCGGCAACATTGCGACGGCCAAAGCCGCCTTTGCCCAGGCCCACGGCACCGCCACCACCCGCAATCTCCCCGTTGCCCCGCAGCTGCGTTGTCGGCTGGCCAACTGGTTCATGGCCGGCCCCGTAAT
>NZ_JBGKDP010000181.1:0-4333 GCF_042954245.1 Parasynechococcus sp. | reverse complement strand
GCGCTGCTGCTGGCCTCTGGGGGGCTGTGATCATCGGCCTGGTGGCCTCTCTGTTTGGAGGCACGCCGACGCTGATTTCGGAACCCACCGGTCCGATGACCGTGGTGTTCACCTCGGTGATCTTGAGCTTCACCGCTACAGCTCCGGACAAGGAAACGGCCATGGCCATGGCCTTCACCGTGGTCATCCTGGCGGGTCTGTTCCAAATCCTCTTCGGGGTCTTTCGTCTGGGGCGATACGTCACGCAGATGCCCTACACGGTGATCTCCGGCTTCATGTCGGGGATTGGAGCGATCCTGGTGATTCTTCAGTTGCCAGCCTTCCTGGGGCAGACCTCATCAGGCGGGGTGATGGGAACCCTGTCCAACCTGCCGGGCTTGATTGCTGGTGTTCAGCCGATGGAGCTGGCGCTGGCTTTGATCACCGTCGCGATCCTCTGGTTCACCCCAGCCAGCATGAAGCGTTTCTGTCCGCCGCCGCTGTTGGCTCTGGTGTTGGGAACGGTTCTGTCGATCACCTTGTTCCATGACGCTGGCCTCAAGACCATTCCGCCGTTCAACGCTGAGCTCCCCAGCCTGCATGTGCCCACCTTTTCGGGTGGACAGCTGCGTTTGATGTTCGTGGATGCAGCTGTGCTGGGCATGCTCGGCTGCATCGATGCGTTGCTCACCTCCGTTGTGGCCGACAGCCTGACGCGCACTGAGCACAACTCCAACAAGGAATTGGTGGGTCAGGGACTGGCCAACATTGCTTCGGGCGTCTTTGGAGGACTGCCTGGAGCGGGAGCCACCATGGGCACCGTGGTCAACATTCAGGCCGGCGGACGTTCGGCCTTGTCGGGCATTGTCCGGGCGGTGATTCTGATGGTGGTCGTCCTGGCCGCTGCTCCTCTCGCTTCCACGATTCCCCTCGCTGTGCTGGCGGGCATCGCCCTGAAGGTAGGCATCGACATCATCGATTGGGATTTCCTCCAACGGGCCCACCATCTCTCGGTGAAAGCAGCGGTGATCACCTACGGCGTGATTGCGCTCACGGTGCTGGTGGATCTCATCACTGCAGTGGGCATCGGAGTTTTCGTTGCCAACGTACTCACCATTGATCGGATGAGCACGTTGCAGTCCAGAAAAGTGAAAACGATCAGCACCGCCGATGACGATGTGGAGCTGACCGATGAAGAGCAGGTGTTGCTGGATCAGGCCTCCGGCAAGGTTCTGCTGTTTCAGCTCGCCGGTCCGATGATCTTCGGCGTGGCCAAGGCCATCTCGCGCGAGCACAACGCCATCGGCAATTGTCAGGCGGTTGTCTTCGACCTCTCCGAGGTGTCCCACCTGGGGGTCACCGCTGCGATCGCCCTCGAGAATGCTGTCAAGGAAGCGATTGAAGAGAGTCGTCAGGTGTTCTTGGTCGGTGCAACGGGCAGCACGGAGAAGCGTCTTCAGAAGTTGAAGCTGTTGGATCGGCTCCCCCAAAGCCACATCACTGGTGATCGACTCGATGCCTTGCGCCTTGCCGTGAATGGTTTGCCGCTGAATGTCTGATCAGATCTCGATCATCGCTCCAGATGATTGGCACGTGCATCTCCGCGATGGAGAGATGCTGAACCAGGTTGTGGCCCATACAGCCCGCCGTTTTCAGCGGGCCATCGTGATGCCCAACCTGCGTCCCCCGGTGACCACGGCGGCGGCTGCACGCGCTTATCGCGACCGCATTCAGGCGGCATGTCCCGCTGATCTGGAGTTCACGCCCCTGATGACGGCGTACCTCACGGATTCAATCGCCCCTGCCGAGCTGGAGACGGGGTTTCGAGAAGGCGTCTTTGCTGCGGCCAAGCTTTATCCCGCCAACGCCACCACCAATTCCGCAGCAGGGGTGACGGATCTGCTGCAGATCGATCCTGTGCTGGAAACGATGGCCCGGATCGGCATGCCTTTGCTGATCCATGGTGAAGTCATGGATAGCGAGATCGATATCTTCGACCGTGAGGCGGTGTTCATCGAACGCCATCTGGCACCGCTGCGGGACCGCCATCCCGAGCTGAAGGTTGTGTTCGAGCACATCACCACCGAGCAGGCGGTGCAGTACGTCAGCTCAGCGGATCGCCATCTCGCCGCCACCATCACCCCCCACCATCTGCACATCAACCGCAACGCGATGTTTGCCGGCGGCTTGCGGAGTGATTTTTATTGCCTTCCCGTTGCCAAACGGGAATGTCACCGGCAGGCACTGCGCCAGGCGGCCACCAGCGGTGACCCACGCTTCTTTCTCGGCACCGACACGGCACCGCACGAGCGGGCATCCAAGGAGAGTTCGTGCGGATGCGCCGGCATCTTCAATGCGCCCTTCGCCCTGGAGAGCTATGCCCAGGTTTTTGATGAGGAAGGCGCTCTGGCCCATCTCGAAACCTTCACCAGTCTGAATGGACCGGCCTTCTACAACCTTCCGGTCAACACGCGTCGCATCACGTTGCAACGTCGTGATCATCTTATGCCGGAACTTGTGAACGGACTGGTTCCTTTCCATGCTGGAGAGATCCTGTCCTGGGCCGTCGCCGATGCACTTGATCAAGTTCAGCTCTGAAGATTGCGGTACCTGTCACCGCATGAGTCACTACGACGGCAAGGTGGCCGAGGAACTCGGCTGCAGCTTTATCTCCGTGATGCTGCAGGACACCGAGATGTATCGCAAATATCGGAAGATCCTTCTAAAGCAATACCCTAATAAGGAGGGGATGGGCTGGCCCACCTATCTGCTGGTGAACGATCCCGATGGAGATTTTTCGATCGAGGGAGAACTGAAGGGCGGCATGCCCAAGGGAGATTTCCGCACCAAGCTCGCTGAGTTGCTGCCGTCTTGAGCGCAGGTGGTGGGGGCAGGGGGACTTGAACCCCCATAGGCCTTTCGGCCCAAGCGATTTTAAGTCGCGTGCGTCTACCGATTCCGCCATGCCCCCGCCCAGACATCTTAGATTTCCGTCAGCTGTCCTCTAGGCCTTGGACCTTTCGTCCCTGCTTTCTCAAGTCCCACAGGACACGTTGTTGGTTCTTTTGGCCTACACCGTTCTGGGCGGCCTGTATCTCATCGTGGTTCCACTCGCCCTATATGCGTGGATGAACCAGCGTTGGCATGGCATGGGCAAGCTGGAGCGTCTGGGGATTTACGGTATGGTCTTCCTCTTTTTCCCGGGGATGATCCTGTTTGCCCCTTTCCTCAATTTCCGGCTGAGCGGGCAAGGAGACGTCTGACTTGACGCGCGGCAAGGTTCTTCTGATCGGACTTGCAGTCCTCCTGCTTGGAGAGCTTGGGCAGGTCGGCTTTCAGGCTGCAGGCTTTGAGGGGTTTTCGGCAGGGATTGCTGCGGAGGCCCTGCTAGTTGTGATTGTGGTGATGTGGACAAGTTCCTACCTGTTTCGTGTGGTTACCGGTCAGATGACCTACATGGACCAGCGGCGTCGCTACCGCCAGGTCTACGACAAACAGGAAGCTGAGGCGCTTCAAGCCCGTTTTGATGCTCTCCCCGAGGAGGAACAACAGGCACTGCTGCGCAAGATTGGAGCGGATGCATCGGTTCCCACGGATGGTGAGGCCCCCGTCGACTCATAGGCTTCCGAAGTTTGTTCCTGGTCGGTTGAACGAGATGCCCAATCAGCAGTCCTCTTCCATCGCCCAGCGCTTTGAACAGCTGAAGCAGGACGGTCGCCTCGCCTTGATGCCATTCCTGATGGCCGGCGATCCGGATCTCGCGGTCACCGCTGATGTGCTCCTCAACCTGCAAAGCGCAGGGGCCGACATAGTGGAACTGGGAATGCCCTACAGCGACCCTCTCGCTGATGGGCCGGTCATTCAGGCTGCTGCTTCCCGTGCCCTTGCAGCCGGGACCACTCCAAAGGGTGTTCTGGACATGCTGCGGTCGTTGAAAGGCCAGCTGCAGATTCCCGTGATCCTGTTCACGTATTCCAATCCACTGCTCAATGTGGGGATGGAGGCGTTTTGCCAGTCTGCAGAGGAGGCTGGCGCAGCGGGTTTGGTGGTACCTGATCTACCCTTCGAAGAAGCGGAGCGGTTGTCGACAATCGCAGAGCGTCGTGGCTTGGATTTGGTACTCTTGGTTGCACCTACCACTCCCCAAGATCGGATGGGTCGGATTGCCACATGCAGCCGAGGTTTCACCTACCTGGTGAGTGTCACCGGTGTCACCGGTGAGCGAGCTCAGATGGAACGTAGGGTTGAAGGTTTGGTGCAGCAACTCAAACAAACCTCACCGGTTCCTGTTGCGGTTGGTTTTGGGATCTCCGGTGCCGAGCAGGTGCGTCAGGTTCGGGGCTGGGGTGCCGAT
>NZ_JBGKDP010000180.1:0-12052 GCF_042954245.1 Parasynechococcus sp. | reverse complement strand
CCAGATCGCTCGGCAGCTCAAGCAAGCGGAACAGATCATCGGCGCCGGCAAATTGCACCCCTCCCTGCTGCAGCCGCACCAGCAGATCGGCTGTGTCCTGGCTGCACCCGGGCAGTTGCAGCCACTGATCGCGGCTAGCGCGGTTCACATCCATAACCCAGGCCGACGGTTCAGGCGCGATCGGTAGTGGCTGCGCTGGCGCCGGCAGCTGTCCGGTGGCCTGCAGCACCCGCCTGGCCAGGGGATCCAACCAGTGACTGCGGGGCATGCGGCTCTGCAGAGATGGGCTGACCTTAACGAGGGTGCAGGGGCTTCGTCTCCTTATGGCCTGGAGCGGGTTCCTTCAGGGCGAAGGGTTCCAGCGGGGAATCGGCAGCGGTGGATCCACCAGGTTGCGCTGAAACGCTATCAGCACCGCCTGGGTGCGGCTTTTGGCATCGAGTTTGCGCAGCAGCCCTGTGACGCAGTGCTTGGTGGTTTCAATCGAGAGGTGCAGCTGATCGGCAATCTCCTGATTGCTGAGGCCCTTGCAGAGCCCGCGTAGCACATCTTCCTCCCGCAAGCTTAGCACATCACTGAGGGGATGGCCGGTGCCGCCCGAGCCGCGGTCGTGGTTGGCCACCCCAGCAATCACCGGATCCATGTGGCTGCCATCGCTCTCCATGGCGCGCAGAACGCTGAGCAGGCCGCCGTTGCCGATCCGCTCATGGCTGCAGAGCCCCTCGCATTGCGCCTTGGACGCAGCGTGAATCGTGCTGAGTAAGGGGCGCTGAATCAGCATCAGGCAGCGCAGGGAAGGCTGCTGGGCCTTGGCAGCCGCCACCAGGGAGGGGCCGTTGCCGCGCTCAAGCTGGTCGCTGCAGATCAGCAGATCAGCGGCTGTGTTGCTGAGGCAGGCCAGCGCCTCCGCTTCGGTGCTGGCGGCCCCCACCAGGGAGCCGAGGCCATTAAGGCTGTGCACCAGACCGCTGATCAACACGCGATCGGCGGAGGCAACCACGATGCGACGTCCTTCCAATAGGGACCTGTGTCGCTGGGGAAGCTCACGCATTGCGCCGAACTGAGCGGTGAAGTCCACATCCTGGACGCGGCCCGACATTCACCATGAATCGGATGCCGCCGGAGGGTGGTTCGGGTCAGCAAGACCGTACAAAACGTCTTTGTGCACGCCAATAAGAGGTGCGGCGATCACCCCCGTTGCCATTGGCCAATCCTTGGCAGACTTCACCGAAACAGTGCGCAACGCTGACGATGACCTTCTTCGATTCCGACATCGTTCAGGACGAAGCTAAGCACCTGTTCAGCGATTACCAGCAGCTGATGCAGCTGGGCAGTGAGTACGGCAAGTTCGACCGGGAGGGCAAGAAGAAATTCATCGAGACTATGGAAGAGCTGATGGGCCGCTACCGGGTGTTCATGAAGCGCTTTGAACTCTCGGAGGATTTCCAGGCCAAGCTCACGGTGGAGCAGCTGCGCACCCAGCTCAGCCAGTTCGGCATCACCCCCGAGCAGATGTTCGACCAGATGAACTCCACCCTCGAGCGGATGAAGGCCCAGATCGAGCAGCCCCCTTCCAGCTGAACCAGCCTCGTACGATCACCAGCGCTCGCTTGCTGCGCCTTCCCCATGCCGGACTCTATCCCGTCGTTGCCGGATTGGCTGTCACGGGGCATGGTCGACCTGTTCCCGGCCGGGGATCCCAATGATGCGGATCAGGCCCTAGCGGCCCGGTTGGCGCAGGCCGAAAAAGAAGGTCGGTCGCTGCGGGTGAAGCTGGGCATCGACCCCACCGGCAGCAACATTCATCTGGGCCACAGCCTCTTGTTCCGCAAGTTGCGGGCCTTTCAGGATGCGGGCCACACGGCGGTGCTGATCATTGGCGATTTTACGGCGCGGATCGGTGATCCCACCGGCAAGAGCGCCACGCGGGTGCAGCTGAGCAAGGAGCAGGTGGCTGCCAACGCCTCCACCTACCTTCGCCAGTTGGGACAGGACCAGCCTAAGGAGACGGCGCTGCTCGATTTCGAGACCCCTGGCCGCCTGGAGGTGCGACACAACTCCGAGTGGCTGGAGGGGATGGACTTGCCGGCGGTGATCGGCCTGCTTGGCACCGGCACCGTGGGCCAGATGCTGGCCAAGGACGACTTCTCCAAGCGCTACGGCAGCGGCACCCCGATCGCCCTGCACGAGTTCCTCTACCCGCTGCTGCAGGGCTACGACTCGGTGGCAGTGAACGCTGATGTGGAGCTGGGCGGCACCGACCAGAAGTTCAACGTGGCCATGGGCCGCGACCTGCAGCGCCACTTCGACAAGGGCACTCAGTTCGGCTTGCTGTTGCCGATCCTGGTGGGTCTGGACGGGGTTCAGAAGATGAGCAAGAGCCTCGGCAACGTGGTGGGCCTGGAAGAGGACCCGCTCTCGATGTACTCCAAGCTCGAGAAGGTTGGCGATGCGGCGATCGACGACTACGTCACGTTGTTGACCGACCTCGATCTGGCATCGCTGCCGGATAACCCGCGCGAGAAGCAGAAGGTAATGGCCCTGGCGGTGACCACCAGCCGCCATGGTCTGGCGGCGGCGCAGAAGGCGCAGAGCGATGCCGCCACCCTGGTGGGCGGCATCGGTGATGCCGGCGCTGATGTGCCTGAGGCCTCTTTGGCGGAGGTGAACTTCCCGGCCAAGGCCTTTTATCTGCTCAGTATTATAGGTATCTGCGCCAGCAGCAGCGATGCTCGCCGCCAGATCAAGGGGGGAGCGGCGCGTCTGGAGGGCGAGAAGATCACCGACCCCAATCACCAGTTCGCTTCAGCGGAGGAACTGGAGGGCAAGGTGCTGCAATTGGGCAAGAAGACCTTCCGTCGTTTGGTGAGCTGATGACCTTGCATCCCGCTGACCGCATCATCGTGGCCCTTGATGGCATGGTCCCGGATCAGGCCCTGGCCTTTGCCGCCCAGGTGGAAGGGCTGCGCTGGGTGAAGGTGGGCCTGGAGCTGTTTGTGCAAGCGGGACCTGAGGTGGTGGCTCAACTGCGCGAGCAGGGCCTGCGGGTGTTTCTCGACCTCAAATTTCACGACATCCCGGCCACGATGGCGGGTGCTTGCCGGCGGGCTGCTGCGCTGGGGGCCGAACTGATCACGGTGCATGCCTGCGCCGGCAGCGAAGCACTCCAGGCAGCCCAGGCCGCGGCGGTGGAAGGAGCCCAAGGTGCTCGCCAACCTGCCCTCACCCTGCTGGCGGTGACGGTGCTCACCAGTTGGGAGGAGCAGCGATTGCAACGGGAACTCGCCATTGCCCAGGGCATCGCCGAACGGGTGCCGGCATTGGCACAGCTGTCGGCGACCGCCGGCATTGGCGGTTGTGTGTGTTCACCCCTGGAGGCCGCGGCATTGCGGGCCCAGCACCCCGAGCCGTTTGCGTTGGTGACACCCGGCATTCGCCCCAAAGGTGCAGCGGTGGGTGATCAGGCCCGGGTGATGGGGCCTGCTGAAGCCATTGCCGCGGGGGCCAGTCAGCTGGTGATCGGTCGGCCGATCACCAAGGCCGAAGATCCCAGTGCAGCATTTGCAGCCTGTTGCGGAGATCTTTGATCGACCCGCTTCACTTTGTTAGGTGAGCCGGTTGTGATTAAGGAGCCAGCTCAGCCTTTGGCTTTCTGTCCGATCTTGGGTTCAGTGCCCGCCAGCAGCCGCTCGATGTTGCTGCGGTGGCGCCAGAGCACCATCAGGCTAGCCACCAGCGACACCACCACGTAGGCATTGCTGCCGCCTGAGAGCACCATCAATACGGGCAGACCGATAGCGGCCACCACGCTGGAGAGTGACACGATCCGGAAGATCGAGATCACGGCCATGAACAGGCCAAAGCAGGCCAGCCCCACCGGCCAGGCCAGGCCCAGAAACATGCCCAGGCCTGTGGCCACCGCCTTGCCGCCCTTCCAGCCCAGCCATACCGGCCAGATGTGACCTGCCAAGGCTGCAAGGCCCGCCAGCACCTGCAGCCAGTCGCTGAGGCCAACGCTTTTCGCCAGCAACACCGCCAGGGTACCTTTGCCCACATCGATCAGGAACACCACGAGGGCTGGAGCTTTGCCCACATTGCGCAGCACGTTGGTGGCACCGGTGCTGCCGGAGCCGCAATCGCGCAGGTCGATGCCTTTGAGCCAGCGGCCGGCAAGGTATCCGCTGGGGATGGCTCCCAGCAGATAGCCAATGGCCAGGAGCAACAGAGAGGTGAGGGCTGTTTGGATCACAGCAGATCGTCGTCGAGGCGTTCACCCGGTCCGGCCGCAAAGGCCAGCCAGAGCGGGAACTGAAGCACAGGGATGTCCACGCTGCGCTCGGCCGCATCGATCAGGATCAGCGGCACTTCGCCCCGCTCCTCCAGACGGTCGGCCCGCTCCACCAGGGCTTCGGGGCGTTCGAACAGCACGATGCCGCTGCTGGGGCCGAAGTCTTCCCGACCTAAGCCCAGGGCATCCTGCAGCCCGCGCCGCCATTCGCCAAGCCGTTCCGGGCCGCCGGCCAGCACCAGGCACTGGAATTGATCGCCGTACAGCTCACCGATCACCGCGATTAGGGCTGCACTCATAAGGATGTTGCGCGGCCGGGTGCCGCGGCTGGGTTGGGCGCCGCGTCCGCCCTGGTTGAAGAACCAGTCTTCCAGCAGGGCCGTGTCACGGGCGTCGATGCTGCGCCGCAGGTTCCAGGGGTCGGCGTAGACGTCGGGCTGTTTGAGGAAGCGCTCCAGAGTCTGGCGGATCAGCGCTTCATCGGGGCGGAAGGTGTCGGCTACCGCTGGCGGTGGGGTGCTCTCACCGGTATTCACCGGCGCCATTGCGTTGTCTGCCGCCTGATCGAGGGGGGAGGGCTGCACCATCATCGGCTGCACCACCAGCTCCAGGTTTTCCACGCTCTCCACCAGACCCTGCAGAGCGCCGCCCAGGTACGCCTGGAAGCCTTTCACCCGGCGAGCAATAGCGTCGGACTGGCCGGTGAAGTTTGCCTTCAGCTCGGTCTCGAGTTGCTCTTTACGGGAGCTGAGAGCGGTGATCTCGGCCTGCAGAGCATCGCGGCGCTCCTGGAGATCCTTGAGGGCCAGCTCCAGCACGGGGTTGGCTTCTGCCGCGGCGGGCTTGGCACTGGTGGTGCTGGCGGGTTCTGTGCTGGTTTCGCCGCTGGATTCCGTCGAGGCCTGCTCCGGTTCAGGTGCCTGGGGGGTCAAGTCGGTGTCGTCGCGCATTGCGTCAGCTGCCGTGCTCTCCATCCCTCTATTCCAGCTGACCAGACCGCAGAAAAAAAGGTCGCATCAAAACTGAGGGATGGGAGCACGAAATTGCGTAGATATGATCACGAAATCAGCACGAAATCGTGCTACAACTCGTTTGTATTCGTGTCTTCTTTAGGTACTTCCAGCTCCTCCACCCGCAGTTCCAGCTGTTCCCGCAGCTCTTTGGGGCTGAACAGGATCGGCAGGAAGTGAATGCTCTGGGTTTCGCGGAAATAAAACAGGCCCGGTAGCCAGGGGGCGAACAGCCTCCAGCTCAGCCATTGGTCGTAGGGGAAGCGGCGAAGCTCGCGGCTGTTCTGCCACACGATCAGCGTTTCTTCCTTGAATTCCAGCCGCAGGCTGGCGCTCTGGATCAGCAAAAACAGGCCGAATAACGCCACCACCAATGTTGGCCAAGGCGAAAGCGGCAGCGGCACTAGTGCCAGGCCAAGCGCCACCACCAGCAGCGGCAGCCGCACGTCCGGCGTGAGGGTGACGGGGGCGGGGGTTGAACTCATGCTCCGAACAGCACTTGAGTGAGAAAGACATCCATCAGGGCCACCAGGATCAGGATCATCACCACCGCGCCGGTGGTGCTGGTGCCCACTTCTTTGGGGCCGCCGCGGGTGGTCAGTCCCCAGCCGCAGGCCACCGTCGCGATGATCAGCCCGAACACCAGAGCCTTCACCAGCATGAACGGCAGGTCCAGCGGGTTTATCCAGTTGCGCACCGAGGTCCAGAACACCGCCGGCGGGATGTTGTAGAGAGCCGTGCTGGTGATTTGGCCCGACCACACCGCCACGAAGAAGAAGAAGAAGCACTGCACCGGTGCCATCACCACCATTGCGATCATCCGCGGCACCACCAGGTACTCCACCGGATCGGTGCGCAGCATCGTGATCGCGTCGATCTGTTCGGTCACCTTCATCGTGCCGAGCTGGGCTGCGTAGGCGGTGGCCACCTTGCCGGCCAGCAGGCAGGAGGTGAGCAGGGGGGCGATCTCCCGTGCCAGGCCGATCGCCAGGATGCCGCCCACCGTTGATCCCACCCCCTGGCGGGTGAGTTCTGCGGCCACCTGAATGTTGAACACCGAGCCGGCGGCCACCGAGATGATCAGCACGATCAGCACGCTGCCCGGGCCGGCCTCCAGAAGTTGCTCAAACAGTTCCCCCCGATCGATACGGCCGCGCAGGGTGGCCGCAACGGCCTGGCCTCCGATCAGCAGGCTGGCACCCAGGCGTTTGATCGAACGGGGCGTGTTCATCCGGCGGCCTTCTGCAGGTGGGCTCCACGGTCGGGCCAGCCTCGCATCACCACAAGGCCAAGCAGCACAAGGATGGCGGGAATCAGACCCATGCAGAGCCGGATCGCCAGCAGGGCTGAATCCGGCTGTTCGATGAAACTCAGCGCCCCACTGCAGTTGCCTCCCTTGGCGGAGATGTAGCCCGTGAGCGAGAGCAGGCTGCCGAACACCGACATGGTCAGGCCGATGATCAGCTTCTGGCCGAACACCATCCAGGCGGTGTAGAGCCCGGCGGGTTTGCTCGGGTCAGCGTCGATCGCATCGGGCAGCAGCGACCAGGGGATCAGATAGGCAGTGGCGGCTCCCATCCCCACCAGGGCAATCAACCCCACCAGCGGCAGCAGTTGCAGCAGGCCGGGATCTGCCGCCAGGGGCGGGAACAGCATCGAGAGCAGGCAGGCGCTGATCCACAGCCCCGCGCCCCAGCGCAGAGTGGCCACCCGACCGATGCGGTTGCTGAGGTTGCTCCAAAGCTGAAGCCCCAGCAGGGCAGCGATCTGGAAGGGCAACAGGATCCAGGTGGAGAGGGTGGCGGGCACGTGCACCACCTGCACCAGCCAGATCAGGGCCACCACCTGCATCAGTTGCAGGCCGAACCAGAGCAGCAGGTACAGCCCCAGCACCTGGCGGAAGCGGGGGTTGGCCATCACCCGTTTCAGCTGCTGCATCGGCGGCTCGTTGTTGGGCACCGGGCGTTGGGCCCGCTTGGCGTAGGGGGCCAGCCCCCAACAGCAGAGCAGCGTGGTAGTGGCGGCAATGCTGCCGGTGATCCGGCCCATGGCCAGGTAGCCCCCACCTCCGTTGGTGAGCACCAGCGAGGCGACGATCAGTCCGCTCAGGCCGGCCAGGATCGAGCCGGTGAACCGCGCCGCATTGAGGCGGGTGCGAATGGCGGTGTCCGGCGTGAGTTCGGTACTGAGGGCGGCGTAGGGCAGGTTGACGCTGGTGTACGCGGTCATCAGCAACACCGCCATCACGGCGTAGTAAGTAGTGCGCTGCACCGTGTCGCCCGGGGGCACCCACCACATCGCCGTCAGGCAGATGCCAAGCGGCAGCGCCGCGGTCAGCATCCAGGGCAGGCGCGGGCCCCAGCGGCTGCGGGTGTGATCGCTGAGCCAGCCGATCAATGGATCATTCAGCGCATCCCACACCTTGCTCACCGTGAGCAGGGAGCCGGCGATGAAGGCCGGCAGACCTGCGGTGCAGATAAAAAAGGGGAAGAGATAGAAGCCCAGCTGGGTGGCGGCAAGCCCGGTGCCGGCGTCGCCCAGGCCGTAGGCCAGCATCAGCCTGCGGCGTGATCCCTGCAGGGATACGTCGATCGGTGTCACGCTGAGGCTCCGGGCAGACGGATTGCCATAATGGATGCGTGCCTACGACACCATCAGCCCCGGGGCAGTGGTTCGTTTGTGCTGCGCGGGTGTTGTGTAATGGTAAGACCTCAGCCTTCCAAGCTGATGACACGGGTTCGATTCCCGTCACCCGCTCTAATCACAACCGCAGGCCTGAGGTCTCCTTCTCCGCGAGCAGCAGCACGAAGCTCCAGCTCTGTAGCGGAATCTCCATGCCGCTGAAACTGGCCGGCTCGGCTGGGAAATCCTTGGGGCTGGGCAACGAGGTGTCGATCACCCGTTTCCAGGGGGAGGCAGGAACCGGCAACTCAAAGTTGAGGCTTTCCTTGTAGGCGTTGAAGCCCATCCACAGCAAGGCGCCGCGGCTGCCGCGGTGGAGGCTGGTGGCCGTGGTGCGGCTCCAGGCCGCCCAGTCGGGTTTGGCCAAGCTCACCCCGTGCCATTGACGCCAGAGATCGCTTCGCTGTTCCGATGGTTGCTCCGCTGATTTGCGGTTGCTTTCCCGCGGCGGCACCAGCGGATTGAACAGTTGCGGCAGGGCCTGGCGCAGCCGCAGCAGCCGCTGCAGAAACTGCTTAAGTTCCAGGTCGCAGTGGTCTTCATCCCAGACCATCCAGCCCAGCGGGCTGTTCTGGCACCAGCTGTTGTTGTTGCCCCCTTGGCTGCGGCCTACTTCATCGCCCATCAGCAGCATTGGCACGCCACGAGCCAGCAGCAGCGAACTGAGCAGGTTGCGTTGCTGCCGCCGCCGCAGGCTTTGCACCAGGGGATTGCTGCTGGGGCCTTCGATGCCGTGGTTCCAGCTGTTGTTGTGGTTCTCGCCGTCGCAGTTGTCTTCGCCGTTGGCGAGGTTGTGCTTGCGGTTGTAGCTCACCAGATCCGCCAGGGTGAAGCCGTCATGGGCGGTGATGAAGTTCACCGAACGCCCCAGGGCGACGGGCTTGCCGTCATAGAGATCGGGGCTGCCCTTGAACCGCTGGGCCAGACTCCAGGTGCTGTGGTCGTCCCCTTTCCAGAAGCGCCGCACCCCATCGCGGAAATGGCCATTCCAGGTGCCGATCCGCTTGGCAGGAAAGTCATCCAGCCGATACAGACTGCCGCAATCCCATGGTTCGCTCACCAATTTCAGGTCGCTCAGCTGCGGGTCGGCCTCCATTGCCGTGAATAGGGGCGGCTCGTTGAGGGGTTTGAGCTGGTCGCCGCGGCTCAGGGCGATGCCTAGGTCGAAGCGGAAGCCATCCACCCCCAGCTCCAGGGCCCAGCAGCGCATCGACTCGAGGATCAGCTGGGTGCTGATCGGCGCATTGGCGGCGATTGAGTTGCCGCAGCCGCTCACGTCTTGATAATCGCCGTCGTCGTTTTGGTGGTAGTAGACGTTGTCGGCACAGCCGCGCCAGCTCAGGGTGGGGCCATGGCGGTTGCCCTCGGTGGTGTGGTTGTAGACCACATCCAGCAGCACCTCGATGCCGGCGTCATGGCAGGCGGCTACCAGTTGGCGCACCTCATGGCGGGCCTGCAGCGGATCGCCACTGCTGCAGTAGCCGTGGTGGGGCGTGAACCAGCTCAGGGGGCTGTACCCCCACACGTTGTCGCGCCCTGGGGGGGCATCGGCCGGGTCGAAGCAGAACACCGGCAACAGCTCCACCGCCGTGATGCCCAGCTCCTTGAGGTAGGGCAGCTTCTCGATCAAGCCCAGGTAGGTGCCGCGATGCTCTATGGCGACCCCGGCATCCTCGCGGCGGGTGAAGCCCCCCACGTGAAGCTCGTAGATCACCGTGCGTTGCCAGCTGTGGAGCGGGTGCGGATGGGCCTGGAAATCGAACAGATCCCTTTCGCACACCACCGCCTTGAGGCAGGCATGGGCATTGGGAGAGGGTCCGGTGGCCAGAACCCGGTCGTAGACCTCCCAGCCACTGATGGCACGGGCGGCGGGGTCCAGCAGCACCTTGGAGGGCTGGAAGCCATGGCCCCCCGGAGCCAGCGGACCGAAGACGCGGTAGCCGTAACAGCAGCCTTCACCGAGGCCTTCTATTTCCACATGCCAGTAGTCACCTGAACGGTGACGTCGACCGTCCAGTTCGATCACCCGCTCCGGGCTACGGTCCTTGCCGTTGCTGTACAGCAGCAATTCAATGCGGTCGGCCCCGGGGGCCGCCAGCGCAAAGTTCACACCTCGGCTGGTGAGGCTGCTGCCCAGGGGCCAGGGAGAACCGGGGTGAATGCCACTCAAGGCCCGTTGGGGCATCTCAACTTCAAACTAGTGGTTTGGTCCGTTGTTTTGAACCAATGGCGATGACCACCACACTTGAGGCCGGTCGGCCGCCGCAGCAGCTGCGTGACGACCTCTGGTTGTTCCCGCCCAACCGCGACAGCCAGGGCGGTAGTTCCTGGTGGCTGGATTTGGATCCCGAGCCCGTTTTAGTGGACTGTCCGCCGTTGACAGAGGCCAGCCTCAGCGCCCTGCGCCAGCTGGCAGGAACCCGCAGCCCAAGGACCCTGCTCACCAGCCGTGAAGGCCATGGTCGCCTGCGTCGCGTTCAGGAGCGCTTGGGCTGGCCGGTGCTGGTGCAGGAACAGGAGGCCTATCTCTTGCCTAACGTTGCGCCATTGGAGACCTTCGCTGAGGAACACACCACGGTGAGTGGTTTGCGGCTGTTGTGGACGCCGGGACCGACGCCGGGGAGCTGTGTGGTGTTCGCTCCGGCACCAAATGAGCTGTTGTTCTGCGGGCGTTTGCTGACGCCATGGGCTCCCGGTCAGCTCGCGCCGATGCGCCATGCCCGCACATTCCACTGGCCCAGACAGCTGAGCAGCCTGGCCAAACTCAGGGGTTGGATCCCTTCAGATGCTAGTCCCCAACTGCTTTCTGGGGCTGCACTCGGTGCCTTGCGTGGGGAGCAGCTCGTGCCCTTCAATGGTTGGAGCGATGTTGCGGACAACTGCTAAAGCGTTGCGGCACAACACGTTTCGCTTGCAGCAACCGGTTGCTCTCCATACGATTAAGCCGCTTGGGGAAGGCAGCGGCGAGCCCACGACGCCGTATCCGAGCCGTCTCCCGCCCCCCGACTCTCTCTAACCAATGAACAAAGCAGATCTGGTGAATCTGGTGGCTGCTCGCACCGAGCTCACCAAGACCGACGTCTCCCTGGTTGTCGACGCCGCCATCGACACGATCATCGACTCCGTGGTGGAAGGCAAGAAGGTATCCATCCTGGGTTTCGGCTCCTTTGAACCCCGTGAGCGCTCCGCCCGTCAGGGTCTGAATCCCAAGACCGGCGAGAAGATCGCGATTCCCGCCAAGCGCGTTCCCGCCTTCACCGCCGGAAAGATGTTCAAAGATCGCGTTCAGGGCTGATCAGCGCCTCAACTTCGTTCTTCAGGCGGCCCAGTAGGTCGCCTTTTTTGATGGTTGTTCCGGAGCATCTGCAGCAGCATCTGGAGCTGGGGCGAGCCCTGGCTGCCGCCGGCGGCTACCGCGGCCGTTTCGCCCCATCACCGACGGGGGTGCTCCACCTCGGCAACCTGCAAACGGCTCTGCTCTCGTGGTTGGCGGCACGTCAGGCCGGAGGTGCCTGGTTGCTGCGCATCGATGACCTCGACACGCCGCGCAACCGCGCCGGTGCCATCGAGGCGATCCAAAGCGATCTGCGCTGGCTGGGCCTGGAGTGGGATGGCCCGGTGTTGCTCCAGAGTGAACGGCGTGGCACCTACCACTCCTGGTTATCATGGTTACGCCGATCCGGACGTTTGTTCGCCTGTCGCTGCTCGCGGCGGGAACTTGCCGATCAGCCGATCTACCCCGGCTTCTGCCGGATGGCTGGGCAGAACTGGGGCTGGCAGCAGCAGCGGCTCCCCAGTTGGCGCCTGCGGGTGGCCGATGACGATCCCCATGGCAGTGGTGATGTGGTGTTGCGGCGAGCCGATGGCTTCATCGCTTACCAGCTCGCCACCGTGATCGACGAACTTAGCTTCGGCATCACCGATGTGGTGCGTGGTGCTGATCTGCGTGAGGCCCTGCCAGCCCAGCACAGCCTGTTCGCAGCCCTGGGTGAATCACCGCCCCAGTTCCGGCATGGGCCGCTGCTTTGCGATGCCAACAGCCAGAAACTCTCCAAGTGTGAGGCAAGTTCCG
>NZ_JBGKDP010000179.1:0-2603 GCF_042954245.1 Parasynechococcus sp. | reverse complement strand
GGTGGCTACACCCGCATCACCCGCACCGTTCCCCGTCGTGGCGACAACGCCGAGATGTCCATCATTGAATTGGTCTGATCAGACCTCACGTCAATCCTGACGTTTGAACATCAAACCCTCGTCTGCAGGTCCTGAGCCAGCGTCCCTCAAGCGGATCGCGCTCAGCCTTCAGTACGAGGGTTCTTCATTTTGTGGCTGGCAGCGCCAACGCAACGGTCGGAGTGTTCAGGCCGTACTGGAAGACGCCATCGCCCAGCTCGATCCGCACCGACCGGTGCAGACCTTTGCCGCCGGTCGCACCGATGCCGGCGTTCATGCCGCCGGTCAGGTGGTGCACTTCGACTGCAGTGGGCCGATTCCAGCTCACAAATGGGCTCCGGCCTTGAACGGACGCCTGCCGAGCACCATTCGTGTGCGCGAATCCGTCGGCCGTCCCCTGGATTGGCATGCCTGTTACTCCGCCACCTACCGGCGGTACCGGTACACGATTCACAACGGCCGGCGTCCCAATCTGTTTCTCAGCCCCTGGAGCTGGCACCGCTACCAACACAGACTGGATGCCTCCCGCATGCGGGACGCTTTGAATACCATGCTTGGTCTGCACGACTTCAGCGCCTTCATGAAGGCAGGGAGCCGTCGCACTCATGCCCGAACCACCGTGCAGGAGGTGCTCGTGGAGCGCCGAGGCGATCTTCTGTGGGTTGAGATTCAGGCCAGTGGTTTTCTGTACGGCATGGTTCGCCTGCTGATGGCCCAGTTGGTGGCCGTTGGCGAGCACCGTCTCAGTGTTGCCGCCTTTGAACATCGCTGGCGGGAGCGACGACGCCATGAGGTGAAAGAGGCGGCGCCAGCCACGGGCCTCTGCCTGCTTCGAGCTGGTTATGCCGAGGCCATCTTCACCAAAGCCGGCTGGTACGATTGCCAGCCGTGGTTTTTTCTGGCCGAGAGTGATTCGCCTCCGGATCCACCCTCAACGCCGGGATAAACGGTCTTCTACTTGGAATGCTGCCCAACTCACAGGAGCTGGAGGGCTGAAGAGTAAGCTCGATCTTTAGCCCCGTCAGGTCCGACTCTGGACCGACCCCCCTTTGCCCAGTTCCGCTTTCTCAGGCGGGACATACCCGAACCGGCATGCCGGCGCGATGAACAAGACCTCTCTCCCCCCGATTGATTCGATCGACCGCCAGTGGTACGTGGTGGACGCTGAGAATCAAACCCTCGGCCGTCTATCCACTGAAGTGGCCGCCGTGCTGCGTGGCAAGAACAACCCCAGCTTCACCCCCCATCTGGACACCGGTGATTTTGTCGTCGTTGTGAACGCCGATAAGATCAAAGTCTCCGGCCGTAAGCCCCAGCAGAAGCTGTACCGCCGTCACTCCGGTCGTCCCGGAGGCATGAAGGTGGAAACCTTCGAAGCTCTGCAGGAACGGATTCCCGAGCGGATCGTCGAGAAGGCCATCAAAGGCATGCTTCCCCACAATGCCCTGGGCCGCCAGATGTTCCGCAAGCTCAAGGTCTACAAAGGCACAGAGCATCCCCACGCCGCTCAGAAGCCCCAGCCTCTTCAGCTCAACCCCTCCGCATCCGCCAAATGAGCAACAACTCCGTCGTCTACTGGGGCACCGGTCGTCGCAAGACCTCTGTCGCTCGTGTTCGCCTCGTCCCCGGCAATGGAACGATCACCATCAACGGTCGTCCCGGTGACAACTACCTGAACTACAACCCCTCGTACATCGCAGCGGTGAAGGCTCCCCTGGAGACCCTCGGCCTCAGCAGCGAGTACGACATCCTCGTCAACGTTCACGGTGGTGGACTCACCGGTCAGTCCGGCGCCATCAAACAAGGTGCAGCCCGCGCCCTATGTGAACTGTCTGCCGACAACCGCAAGCCGCTGAAGACGGAAGGTCACCTGAGCCGCGACCCCCGTGCCAAGGAACGCCGCAAGTACGGTCTCAAGAAAGCCCGTAAGGCCCCTCAGTTTTCTAAGCGCTGATTTTTTTACCGATGCCAAAGCCCGACATTCATCCCACCTGGTATCCCGACGCCAAGGTGATCTGCAACGGCGAAGTGGTCATGACCACGGGCGCCACCCAGCCAGAAATTCACGTCGACGTCTGGAGCGGCAACCACCCCTTCTTCACCGGCACCCAGAAGATCCTCGACACCGAGGGTCGTGTGGATCGCTTCATGAAGAAGTACGGCATGGGCACCAAGAAAAAAGGTGCCGACTCCGCCAAGGCCGAGTCCAAGGCCTGAGGGTGAGAACGGGGCATGGACGCCTCGACCTTGTTCACACGGCTGGAAACAGCCACAGCCAGCTTCCGCAGCCTCGAGCGGCAGCTGGCTGATCCTGATGTGGCCGCTGATCCAAAGCGGCTTGAATCGATCGCACGGGAGCGATCAAAGCTTGAGCCTCTCGTGCTCGACTTCGAGGAACTCCAGAAGCTCGAATCCGAGCGCGATTCCGCACGTCAATTGCTCAAGGACAGTCGCGGTGACGCTGCGATGGAGGAACTGGCGCAGGATGAGTTGGCCAGCCTCCAGGAACAGCACGCAACGCTGATGGAGCGGCTCACCCTAGCTCTGCTGCCGCGGGATCCCCG
>NZ_JBGKDP010000178.1:0-14679 GCF_042954245.1 Parasynechococcus sp. | reverse complement strand
CGTGAGGCAGCGAAACGCCAAGCGACGATTGAACTTACAGAAGCACCGAACGCAAGAAATGTGATCAGCGTCTGAGAAGTATTCATGGGTAACTAACTAGTGAGGCGCTTCTAGCCACTCACTTACAACTGGCGCTGTTGTTACTAATCAGGAACTGCCAAGGTGTTGGATACCAGTGTTGGGAATGTAGGAAAAGCTCTATTCAGTATAGGCATATACAGGGCGACCACCTGTAGACGGAAGCTTGCGACGCAAAACCTTGTCTTCAGTCAGCAGTAATTGCAGTGTGCGGCGAGCGTGTTCTTGATTACAGGCGAGGGTTTGGCTGATCTCCTTAGTGGTCCATTGCTTGCCACTTCCTTTGATCAAGGCCAGCACCCGATTTTTAATCTCGTTGCTTTTCAGCGGCAGCAAATCAGACGGGTCAACAACGCTGACGACACGATGCGAGTAGTCCTCCTTGCATCCATCCAGATTCCAAGCAGTGCCTTCCTCGCAGAAACGCCTCTTTAGGCACTTGAGGATTAGGTGCGTGTCGTAGCTGTCATCGGCTGTATCCGCCTTCCAGATCACCCAGACATCACTGGCAGCCCATGCCTGACTGCCTGCGCCAAAGAGATCACCAATCCTGACTGTGTTGCTGGTAGCGTCTCGTGCCTGCTTACGCAGGTGGCAAGTCATAAGCACCAGAACGTTGTTCTGATCTGCCCAGTCGTTGAGTGCATAAATCGGCAGATCAAACTCCGCGTCCACCATCCGCGGGCCATCGTCGGAGCGACCTAACAGCGTCGTGATGGAGTCAATGAAGATAGCGTCGTAGCCATTGAGTTGCTGAAGGCGAGTCAGCCGCTCTAGGTCCAGTTGTTCCATGTCAGTGAGCAGGTCAAAGGCTGGATCCATGCCCATGACCTGCAACTTGCGCTGGGCGTTCCTTTCGCTCTCATCGCTCTGGATCACCAGAACCTTGCCTCGCTTGCACTGGAGCTGTCCGCCAAAAACATCGCCAGTGCTGATGGCCTGAGCCACCCCGTAAACTAAGGTGCTTCTGCTGGCTCCTGTGGCCCCGCCGAAGACAACCATTGACCCGCGGGCACCGAACTGATCAATCAACCAATCGTCTGGTTGCTTGGCTTCAAGCAGTGAAGCCGCGCTGGGGGCTTTTCCTACATCTCCAGACCTAGGAGCTTCCTCAGCAGGAAGGCTCGCTCGTATGCGACTCATCTCGGCTCGGATGTGGCCGAAGACTTCTGGTTCTTCGGCGGCGGCGGCGGCCTCTAAAAACTGTCGGGGGTCATCCACTTCTTGGCTCCTTGAATGGTCTACAAGCGATTGGTTCTCCGAGCTGGTTTCAGTCGCCCAGCTCATTGCGGCGGAACTCCTCCACCTCTCTGCACATCCACCAGAGCGTTTTCAACGCACGGTCAAGAATGGCTTTTCTTTCCCGTGGGCAGGGCCGCGAGCGGGCCAACTTGCCGACGGTTTTTCAGAAGGCATTGGTCGCCTCGTAGGTCTCCAACGCCAGCGCAAAATCCCTGCGCATCTCGTCGGGCCGCAAAAACTCAAATAGCGGGACCGCTAAAGCGCGGTCAATGTCAGCGATGGCCTCTTCAATCTCCTCGGCAGCAAGGCGACCGACCTTGTCCATCGGGGGCGTTGTCGCCCCCAAAAGACGGCTGTAAGCGCGTGAGCGGGCCTTGCCGCGATGCGGCTTGAGGACCATGGCACAGCCAGCGAAGCCGCCGTCAAGGCGGATAACGGCCCACTGCTTGCCACCGATGTTGATGGTGTCGCCGCGCTTGAGATGCGATGGAGGGCCATGTGACTGGCCCTGATGGCAAAGGATCGTGGTGTCGTTCCAGCGGCAGTCGCTGTCACGCGTTCTCCCGCAACACGGGCAGGGCCACGCAGGACTTGATTTCTGCATGGCTCAGAACTCGACGATGCGTCATGCCTGCATGCCGCGTTTAGCGATCGCCTCACGCACTGCATCAATGTCCCAAGTGATTGGGGCATTTGGACTGGGCCCAACCCAGTGGTGGGTGCCATGCACAAGAAAGCCACTATGGCTGTCACGCAGGCACTTCAAATAGTCAGGCGAACGGCCTAATGCCGCCGCGGCTCGTGTGGACAGGTTCATTGAAAGGATTCCTTAGAGGTATCCCTTTGCTTTCAATGCAGCGCGCAGATGGGGCTCAGTGACGTTCCTAAAAGGATTCGGCTCACAGCCCAAATACCCTTCACCACGAGTGTGAACGGTAATGCCGTTAGGCAACGTCGTAATGAAGTTCCTGAATATCCAGCGTTCTCCACTTCGACCACGTTCCTGATACGCCTGCCAAATGCGATCACAGGGGCGTAACTCCCCTTTCCACTCATCGCCATCAGATGCATTGTCTATGAGCAACAAGTCTTTAATCACTGCAACAGGAAGCTCCTCAGGGCCACACTTCGCCGAAACGAAAACGTCCTGATCGTTGATGGTGGTCTTCGATGGTGGTGCGAGACGATTTTTGCGCATGCCAATTACTTGCAAAGGCGGAAACCGTTGAATCGCCGTTAGACCGCTTTGGCGGAATCGTGCTGCCGTAAGGACAGGAGTGGTGCCAGTAAGGACTGGCCACTCGCAACGTTGCAAAAAATTTATGCGCTACTGACAGCTATTGCAACCAGCAAATAGGGGCACCTACCACCTCACCTATCGGCGGTATGCAAATAAAAGTCGGGCTAAAAATCGCGCTAAATGAGCTGAGACGCTTCACAGGGCGATATGCCTTGATACAAGAAAGCCCAGTCAAAGACTGGGCTTCAAAAAATGGAGCCAAGGAGACTCGAACTCCTGACCCCCTGCATGCCATGCAGGTGCTCTACCAGCTGAGCTATGGCCCCAAGTCGACGTGGTTGCTTCAAAGTCGTCGTGTCATACCTTACACCGCGGGAGCCTCAGGCCTGACGCCAGACGGCAACCAAGCGACCCTGCACCTCCACTTGTTTGGCGGGAAGCTCAATCGGTTGATAAGCGGGGTTGGCAGCTTCAAGAACCACCGTCGCCCCCTGGCGATGGAAATGCTTGAGCGTGGTGCCGCTGCCGGCCACCAGAGCACTCACCACGGTGCCGTTACGCAGCCGCTGTGGATCCTGCACCGGCTCCATCAACACCACATCACCATCGGCGAGGTGAGAGTCGACCATCGAATCTCCATTCACCGTCAGAGCAAACAGGCCACGGGTCTCCAGCACCGGCGCCAGGTCGAGATGCTCCTGAACATCATCGAAAGCCGTCACAAGGCCACCCGCCGCAACGGCGCCCAGCACGGGAATCCCGGTGGCACCAACCGTATCGCCCAAGAGCTGCAAGGTGCGCGCCTGGCCTTCCTGCCAGGTGATCCATCCCTTCTGCTGAAGATGGCGCAACCGGCTCTGGATCGGCGCAGGAGAGCGCAGTCCCATCGCCTGCATCATCTGGCGAATGGAAGGGCTGTGGCGATGGGTGCCGATGTAGTCCGCCAACCAGTCGTAAAGCTCTTGCTGAGCAGTGGTGAGAGGCTCTTGGGGGGCACGGGTCACCGCAAGAAAAGGTTCGGGCAATACACTTGTACCGTTCCTTGTCCTGCACCGCAAGCGCTAGCTCAGTTCAAACCAGCTTCCACACCGCAGCGTCGGGAATGCTCGGCGCCAGGTTTAGGTCTTTTGGCTCCTTGAACACCACACGCCATTCCGGAACCCGGCAGGAGACGTAACCGGGATGTTCAATCAGCAGCTCCGGCTCCTCGGTTGTGGTGGCCACCCAGCCCGACATCCAGTGCCCCTCCTCAGAGAGGCCACCTTTGAACCAAACCCAGCAGCGTTCCTTACGCATCGCGATGCTCTTCAGCGGTTTTTGTAGGACTCAAGCTGTTGCGGACAGGCCGCCATCAGATATCCCATCAACTGCCCGGTGATGCGGGACTTTTCCTGATCATTCGGTGCGGTGGGGACATCCTCGTAACGCATCGAGGTGTCGCGCTCAAACATGGTTTTGAGCTCAGGATCCGGCAACGCATAAAAGGCATTCACACCCATCTCACAAATTTTCTCGGCCGTCCATCGGGCAATCGTGCTCTGCTGTTTTTTATGGGTGGTCTGATCCGCTGACGCCGTCACCGTATGAACGGTGACGATCAACGGCACCAACCAGCGGTGGATTACCGTCACACACCACCCATCAACGCCGCCAACAGAGCCTGCTGCGCATGCAGGCGGTTTTCCGCCTGATCAAAGATGCGGCTCGCCATGCCCTCCATCACCTCAGCGCTGATCTCCTCACCGCGGTGGGCCGGCAGGCAGTGCAGAACGATCGCATCGGCTGCCGCCTGCTCCATTAGGGCTTGATCCACACAGAACCCAGCAAAGGCCTGCTCCCGCTGAGCCTGTTCGGCTTCCTGGCCCATGGAGGCCCAGACATCGGTGTAAACGGCCTGGGCACCCGCCACCGCCTCACGGGGATCGGTCACCACCTCAATCGAGGCACTGTGCTGTGCCAAGGATTGGGCCTGCTCAAGCACACCCGGCAACGGCTCGAAGCCCTCAGGGCAGCCGATACGCACATTCACCCCCAGCAAGGCACCGCACAGCATCAGGGAGTGAGCAACGTTGTTGCCATCGCCCACATAGGCCAGGGTCTGCCCGGGAAGGGCGCCATGGGTTTCCTGCATGGTGAGGAAGTCCGCCAGGGCCTGACAGGGATGCTCCAGATCAGTAAGGGCGTTGATCACCGGCACCGAGGCCCAGTGGGCGTAGTCCACCAGTTCCTGCTGAGCGAAGGTGCGAATCGCAAGCACATCGCAGTATCGGCTGAGAACCCGAGCCGTATCCTCCAGTGGCTCGCCACGGCCGAGCTGGGTGACAGAAGGATTGAGATCCACTGTCTGACCGCCGAGGCGGGCAATGGCCACCTGAAAACTCACACGGGTTCGGGTGGAGGCCTTGCTGAAGATCAGACCTAGAACGCGGTTACCGAGATCGATCCGACGATCGCCGCTCTTCAGTTGTGCAGCCAGATCCAGCAACGCTGCTGTTTCCTCCGCGGAGCAATCCGCTGAAGAAAGGAAGTCACATCCGCACAGCGGAGAGAGGACAGCAGCAACGCCCGCAGAAGCGGTAGCCATCGCGACGGTTCAAAGGACTGTTATCGGGGATGAGGCCCGCTGCCGTCAAGCGGTCACACCCGATGGCAGCACACTCGCCTCAAGCAGATGCTTAAGGTCATCCCCCTCGATCACCTCTTTTTCAAGGATCTTCTGGGCGATCGTCTCAAGCAGCGCCATGTTCTCCCGCAGGATCGCGAGGGCGTCGTCATGGGCTTGGTCCACCAGCCCGCGGACTTCCTTATCAATGGCCTGTGCCGTGGCATCACTCACCGAGCGGCGTGGGTTGTTACCACCCCCGAGGAAACGGCCGCCGCCCTGCTTGTCGTAGGCCAGGGGCCCCAGGGTGTCGCTCATGCCGTAGGTGCCCACCATTTGCTCAGCCAAATCGGTGGCCCGCTGCAGGTCGTTGGCAGCACCCGTGGTGATCTTGCCGAAGACGATCTCCTCAGCAGAGCGACCACCCAAAAGCGTGGCGATCTGCCCCTGGAGTTCTTCCTTGGAATTGAGGAAGCGCTCTTCGGTGGGCAGCTGCAGGGTGTAGCCCAGGGCGCTCATGCCACGGGGCACGATCGAGATCTTGGCCACCTTGCTGCCGCCAGGCATGAGATGGCCCACGATCGCGTGGCCTACCTCGTGATACGCCACCACCTTCTTTTCATCGTCCTGCAGGACGCGACTCTTCTTCTCCAGACCGGCCACAACACGCTCGATCGCTTCACCGAGGTCCTGTTGCTCAACACTGGTGCGCTGGGCGCGCGCTGCCAGCAGGGCGGCTTCATTCACCAGGTTGGCGAGATCAGCTCCAGCGAAGCCACTGGTGGCCTGGGCCACACTGTCGAGGTCAACGCCTGTAGCCAGCTTCACTTTCTTGGCGTAGATTTCGAGAATGGTCTTGCGGCCGGAGAGGTCCGGACGGTCCACCAGAACTTGCCGATCGAAACGGCCTGGGCGAAGGAGGGCCGCATCCAGCACCTCGGGTTGGTTGGTGGCGGCCAGAACGATCACCGGCTTGTCCTGCGCAGTGAAGCCATCCATCTCGGTGAGCAGCTGGTTGAGGGTCTGCTCCCGTTCGTCGTTGCCGCCAACAACGCCCATGGAGCCCGAACGGCTCTTGCCGATGGCGTCGAGTTCATCAATGAAAATGATGCAGGGCGATTTTTTCTTGGCTTCTTCGAACAGGTCGCGCACGCGTGCGGCACCAGCACCAACGAAGAGTTCCACGAACTCCGAGCCGGAAATGATGAAGAAGGGCACTTCGGCTTCACCAGCCACGGCCTTGGAAAGAAGGGTCTTACCAGTACCTGGGGGGCCGACCAGCAGCACACCCTTGGGGATGCGAGCACCGATCTCGGTGTAACGCTCGGGACGCTTGAGGAAGTCGACGATCTCAGTCAGTTCCTGCTTGGCCTCATCCACACCCGCCACATCGGCGAAGGTAATTCGCGACTCCTCATCGGGCACATAGACCTTGGCCTTGCTCTTGGTGAAGCTCAAAGCCCCCTGAGCACCACCGCCCATCGAGCGGCGGGCGAAGAACTGAAGCACCAGGATGAAGATCAGGGGGGGCACCACCCAACTGAGGACGGTGGTAAAGATATTGGGCTTTTTGGGGGGGGCTGCCGCGAATTCAACGCCCTTGGTCTCCAGGCGTTGCGGCAGATCCATGTCGAAGATCGGCGTGGTGGCCAGCACCGGAGGCGTGCCCTCCTCGGGATTACTCAGCTCGTAGCGGATCTGATCCTGGGTAATAAAGGCCCGCTTCACCGCACCGTCATTCACCTGGTCGATGAACAGGGAGTAAGGCACCCGCGGCACCTGCTGCATGCCATTGCTGGGGAAGAAGCTGCTGAACAGCAGCAACACCCCGAAGCCAATCAGCACCAGGTTGATGATCCCGAAGCGACGGTTCGGCTGGTTATCGTCCTGGCGGATCGGCATGGATGGCCTGAGAGTTCCGACACGCTACGAGGGATCTCTGGCAATCAACGGGTGTAAGAACCGAACGGCGCCTAGGTTCTGCCCACGTGTGGTCGCTATTGCCTCGACACGCCTCGCGTGGAATTACAACGGTTGATGAGCAGCTGGTTGCGGCTGGATGACAGCGCCTGGTTGGAGCATTATGCCCCACGCGACCTAAATCCGCCCCCACGAACCGGTGCTGGCGGTACGGCGCGAACACGAGAAGACCTTACTCTCCCACATGCTTTGGGGCCTCCTGCCGGGCTGGGTCAAAGACCCGCTGCAGGTACCACGACCGATCAATGTCTGCGCCGAAACCATTGCGGAGAAAGCCTCCTTTCGCAGGCCATGGCGTCATCACCGCTGCCTTCTGCCCGGCACAGGCTTTTTTTGAAAACGGGCACCTGATCCAGCGCAAAGACCGGCAGATGTTCTGGCTGGCCGGTCTCTGGGACCGCTGGATCGGCCCCGATGGTAATGAAGTGGAGACCTGCTGCGTGATCACGACGCGACCCAACAGCCTGATGGCGCCATTGCACGATCGAATGCCGGTGATTATTCCCGACGGGTTGGAGAACGTCTGACTTGAACCGGGTGATGGAGCCCACCGACGCGCCCTCGAGCCGATGCTCACGCCATCACCAGCGGAGCCATGGGACTGCAGAGCACTGAAGCCAGCCGCCCCCAAAAAGAACCACCAGCAGCTCTCCCTCCTGGACTGATCAACGCTTGATAGCAGTTGCTGGCCGCCGACCCTGAGGTCTGACGTAGTGGCCAAGGTGTTGGTGAAATTGGTTCGGCGACTGCTGCAGCGTGATGGCACCCAGTTGAAGCTGCTGCTGCTCTTCACCCTGATCGCCACCGTGGGCTTCGCCTTTCCCCGCTTGGACTGAGCGACTTACACCGGCTACACCCTGGTTGCCTTGCTGCTCACGCAGGTGATGGTGGGGAGCAGCAAGGCACCTTGGAGTGGTGCCCTGTATCGGGCGGGGTCTGGGACTGGTCGCCGTCGCGACCATGTAGCTCTGGCTGCTCACGCCCCTGGAGCTGATCTACAGCGGAATGCCGCTGGCCCTGAGCTGGAATGGGTTGGTGGGCTGGAGCGTGATCCGCCTGGTGACGCGCTTCGCCAACACCAAGCGCGTCACCGAAGCGCTGCTGATGGGTGCAACGGCCGGTTACCTGCACATCGGACTCGCCGCAGGGCTGGTGATGAGTGCCCTGGAAACCATCCAACCGGGCAGTTTCGTGCCCTTGGAACTGGCCAATATCAGCGACACGAGTGTCTTAGCCAACGCCCGCATCTTTTCAGCACTGAACTACTACGCATTCGTTTGCGTCACCACGGTTGGTTTCGGGGACATCAGCCCGATGCTGCCCTTGGCTCAGATGGTGAGTGTGGCTACCAGCGTCGCCGGACCGCTGTACCTCGCTGCTGTGATGGGCGTGCTGATCGGCAGGTATGCGAGCAGCCTTGATCGCCAAAGCCAGGAGCGCTGACCTCAGGTGCCGCTGCGCCAACGCAGCAACCAATCCTGGTCTAGGGGTTCGCTCTGATGCCACTGCCCCTGCAACACCTGATCCATGGCGCTGAAGTTCAGATCTCCAAGGGGAGTGCGGGCGGCCGTGCCCCCCATCAGTTTCGGAGCCACCACTGCCACGATCTCCTGCACACAGCCCTGATGGATCGCAGCGGCCGCCAGCCCGGGGCCGCATTCCCAAAGCACCTGGTTGCAACCCCGTTCCGCCAGGGCCTCCATCAGCTGCATCGGTTCACAGGCCGAAAGCCCAAGAGCCTCAAGACCGGATGGCAGACGCTGGGGGTCGGCATCGGGTCCGTGGGCCACGAGGGTGGGCGCCACCGCGGTATCCCAGAGCTGGGCCTGATCCGGCAGATCCAAACTGCGGCTCAGCACCACCCGCAGCGGTTCCGGTGAACGCCGGCCCCTGCTGGTGAGCAGCGGATCATCGCCGCGAACCGTGCCGCCCCCAACAACCACGGCATCTATGCCGCTGCGCAGCCGATGCACCCAATCGCGGGCGGATGGACCGCTGATCCATTGGCTGGCGCCATTGGGCAAAGCGGTGCGGCCATCCAGGCTCATGGCCCACTTCAAGATCCCGAACGGGCGGCCGGTGCGAACGCGATGCAGAAAGGCCCGGTTCTGCTGGCGGGCCTCCTCGCGCAGCACAGCACTGATCACCTCCAGCCCCGCCTCCCTCAGCTGACGGATGCCGCCCCTATCCACCCGGGGATCGGGATCCTCCAGAGCGATCACAACGCGGCGAATGCCCGCGCGCAGCACCGCCTCACTGCAGGGGGGCGTGCGGCCGTGGTGGCAGCAGGGTTCAAGGGTGACCACAAGGGTTCCGCCCCGGGCCGCATCCCCGGCCTGCCGCAACGCACCCACCTCAGCATGGGCATCTCCGGCCCGCGCATGAAAGCCTTCGCCCACAAGTCGCCCTTCGCGATCAAGAACAACTGCCCCCACGAGAGGGTTGGGGCTGGTGTGACCTTCAGCAAGAGCGGCCAGGGCCAGGGACCGCCGCATCCAGAGCTCCCACATCAGCTGAGAGGCAGTTCCTGCAGGGACCGCCATTCACCCACGACGTAGGGAGGGATCGGCAACTCGGTGAAGACACCCGGCAACGCCAAACGCAGAGGTCGGTTGTTGCTGAGATCGTCCAGCAGAGGATCGAGGGCAAATTCAGCCGCTGCGTCGCGGCCATCGGTGGCTAGCACCGGATTGGCCAGAGTGATGTCGTCCAACTGCCATTCGCGCCGACCCGCCAACACCTGGAGGCTCACTGGATGATCGAGCCGCAGTTTGCCGGGGTAGCCCACCACGCGCAGCACCACCGGCTGGCCCGAAGGGCCCTCGCGGTAGGCCACCGCCTGCCAGCTGTCGTAATCGAGATCCCGCAGGCTCTCCAGCGAACGCACCATGGCGACACCGGCCTCGTTCTCATGTTGATGCACCTGAGCCCAGGCCGTACCCGGCGTGAGTAGCAGCAGCCCCAGAGCAGCCAACAAACAACAGAGCAAACGGCGCATGGGGAGAACGTTCAGTCGGAGAATTCTCACAACAATCCTGGCTTTGAGGCGATTTCCATCAACAATCAGCGCATGGAGGTTGCTTTTCATTCGGCCCCTGGGCTCAGTGCGACCCTGCAGGCGGTGGGATTCAAGATGGATGCCGCCCAATTGAGCTGTGGTGAACTCCGTGGGATCTTTCGGCTGGGTGGTTCACGGCAGCTGTCGGTTTTGTCAATCCAAACCAATTAAGAGCTGCTGCTTCAGGGCAACCGACCGCCCTGGGAGGATACCCCTCAACTTGAACACCACCTATCAATAGCCGGTGGTTCGTGGGAAGGAAACACAACCCGGCTCCCTGCATGGTTTTCAGACCAGCCTGAGCGACGCTTTTGTTCAGCTTCCCGCGGGGGCCCACATCCAGGTGGAGCTTGTCTCCCAAACGCGATTTGAACAGCTCGCCACCGCTACCGGTGATCACCAGACGCTCGAGGTGATCCAACGATCCAACTTCGCCAACCTCCACACCCAGCGGTTTGACGAGATCAGCGCCTTGATCCAGGCCCAGCTGATGGGAGGGGGCCAGGACAATCTGGTGGAAGTGGCGACGCTGGAGGCGTTATCACCCCATCAGTTGCAGGGAACAGCCAGTGGTATACCGGCTCTGGGAGCGGGACTGATGAAAGATCTAAGGGCTTAGGGGTTCAAGGACACCGGCCAAGCGATCATGCTGAATGGCCTCAGCTCCCCAGAAGTGCAGCAGGCCATTGGCGGCAACACCGTGCATGAGATTGCCTGCCATTACGGCTTCCAAAGCCGCAATCACTTCGCCAGGGATTACCGCAGCTAATTCAGCGAGTCCCCCAGCGCCACGCTTCAACGGGCATCCGCTCCGGGGATAAGAGTCCAATCGGTCTCCGTGGCCCAGAGCCCCCAGATGGCCATGGTCCTCAGGTAATGGCAGGCCCGGAAGGTGTTCACCGTGGTGATCGCCTCAGGGGTACGGAACTGCAGACCACCGGAATACACCTGCTCAACAACGGCTGAGCAGATCGCTTCCGCCGCCTGCTTTTCACCCATCAAGCGGTAATAACTGGCGATCCCAAAGTTGATCCCCGTCCACACCTCGAGCGGGTGGGTGCCGTTGGGATCCAAGGGCGTGCCATCGCGGCGCAAGCCGTTGGCCACGCCAAGAGAACCGCCATCGAAAGCCTCGAAGCAGGCCTCCTTGACGGCCTTCAAGGTGCTGCGGCTGTTGGCATCACTCACTACCGGAGGCAGGCCCAAGAGCCGTGCATAGAAATCGCCGCAGAGCTGATCGGCCATCACCACCGGCGTGCCGCTTTCGGCATCAATGTCGTAGTACTCGCCGTTCCAGAGCAGCTTGTCGAAGTTGCCCCGGGATTGCTCCAGCCAACCGCTGAATTCCCGTTGCTCAGCAGAGGTGTCCAACCCGGTGCTGAGTTGGAGCGTCTGAGCAATGGCAAGGGCAGCCTCAAGCGCAGCGATCCAAAGAGCGCCGCAGTAAGCACTCACCCCTTTGAGGGGCCAATCATCGAAGGTCTGATCCGGGGCACCACCGTTGTCGGGCAGCCCGTCGTTGTTCACATCGAACGTCTTCAAGTAGCGCAGCGCCTCTACGGCCGCCGGCCAGCAATCGGCGAGGAAGCGAATGTCTTCACCACTGGGAGCGAGCTTGAAGGTGCGCCACACCTGCAGCACAAAATCACTGCCAAGGTCCTTCCAGAGGTTGCAGTCTTGATAAGCGGTGTAGTTGGTCGCATCCCAGGGGATCTCGTTGGGAGCCCCCAGGTCGTGGGGGGTGGCTCCTTTCACCTTGCGATCAGCCTCCACCCGGCCCCGGCCCTGGGTGAAGTACCAGCCGATCGGGCGCTGGGTGGCGTCCGCCGCCGGAATCGCCCGAGCAAAACTGCGCAACACGGCCTTGTCGAGTTCAGGCCAGAGCTGCAGCAGGGCCAGGGATCCGTAGAGACGAACATCGAGGCTTTCGTACCAGGCGTAGTCGAGGCACTCGAGAACGCCGAAGCGGCCGTAGGGATCCTCAGGTGATGCCGCACTCCAGAGACTGCCTCCACTGCAGAGGTCGTAAAGCTCATTGAACAGAGCCATCCGCAGCGGTTCCGGCAGGTCCTGGCGTTGCAGCACCGGCTGCTGCCAGGCCTCGATCTGCTGGCGCCAACTGCGCCAGTCACGCAGCGCTTCAGCGGCAATGGCAACCGCCTGGTTGGCATCCGCACAGAAGAAATCAGTGTAGCGGCGCAGCGCCTGGCTGCCGGTAGCAAAGGCCGTTACGGGAAGGTCCCAGCTGATCACCAGCGGGATCTCAATGCTCTGCCCAGGGGCCAGCTGACACTGCACTGCCAGCGCAGCACTGAGGGGATCGTCGGATCCACTGCGTCGATCGTTGTTGCTTTCGGGGATGGAGCCATCGGCACTGAAGCTGTCCCAGAGCTCACGACCATCACCGCTGGGATTCCAGCGGCTGCAGCGCTGGATCGTCACACCAGGCTGCTCGGCTGTGGCAATGCACCACTGGCCCTCACCTTCGGCAACGGGGTTGGAGACGTTGCCCTCGAGCACCACTCCCTTGAGGGAGCCATCGTCAATACAACGGTTACGCTGGCCGGCAGTGCTGCCGATGGCCGGGGCGTAGTTGTGTTCCGGGCTGCCGTCATCGCGGAAGTGAACCTCCGCCGAGGCATCGGTGTTGGTGAACCAGCCGGTGGTGTTGCGCCAACTCAGCAGCAACGACAAATCCAGAGGCTGGTCGCTGGGATTGCGCAGCATCCAGACGAACACCGCCACCGGGTAGCTAGTGCGCTGGTAATCACCCGGCAAGATCGGACTGAAGGCCTCACAACGCACCTCAGCGTCGTATACGCCCTCATAGCTGGTCCAACTGAGGGGGTAGCGGGCGGCGTAGCTGCCGGTGCTGCGGTTCAGCGTGCTGGCCGGGTACCACTCCCAGGCCTTCAGTGGCTGGCCGCCCTCCGGCCGCGAAGCATCCTGATCCGGCTGAACTGCCAGGGCGTGGGCACGCTTGCCGCGGCCATTCTTCTCAAACAGGGCGAACTGGCAATCGGGCAGCACCCCAAACCAGTGCTCGCCGCCATCGAGATGCCAGAGGTTGATGTTGCCGTCGGGCGCCCGCCCAAAACAGCCAGCTCCGAAACCACCCAGCGGCATGCCGTGGTTGGGGCCGTCGTCGAGGTTGCTGGCATAGCGAACCGTGTAGGGCTTGTCCCAGCCCAGGCCGAAGGGTCTGGTCCAGGAGGCCTCCGGTGTCTGCCAGCGCTTGGCTTGCTTGTCGCGGCCCAGCAGGGAGTTCAAAGCGGACCAACCGAACGAAGCCATGCAGGGGCCGAGAGTCGCTCCAGATTGCCAGGTTTGGCGCGATCAGCCAGCCGTTGAGATCATCCTGCAGACAAGGGTGAAGGATTGTCCTCGGCATCCAGCAGGGCATCCAAGGTGACCGCCGTGCGGACCAAGGCTTGATAGCGATGCAGGCTGCGGCGGTTCTGATCCAGCCAACGGCCGGGGGCCGTCCCCTCCAGGTCAGGCTGATCGGGATCGAGCAGGGGTAGATCGTCCTGCTGGGCAATCAGGGCAATCACAAGCTCGTGCAAGCGTTGGCGACGATCGTGGGCTGGGGTCATGCCTCCTCCATCAGGTCGTTCAGGCGCTGTTCCGCCGCCAAGGGCAGAGTCACCGGATCAGCGGTGTAGCTGCGGGCCTGCGCCACCGTTTCCTCCACCTGGGTGACGGCATCGGGCAGGGGCTGGAGCCCCACCAGAGAACCCAACCGCTGCTTCACCTGAACCAGCGAGCGGATCGAGGCCTGCCGATTACGGCGCAACAGCACAAAGCGTGCCCTGGGGCAGTGGCGCAGCACCAACTCCACCCGGGCGGAATGGGCGCTGTTCTTGATCGGCAGTCCCGTCTTCCCCTTGCCGTCATGGAGCCAGGTGAGCTTGGTGAAATGCAGCCACTGCCTCTCGAAGGCACCAGACAAACCCAGAACATTGCGGCGGAAAAACCAGGGATAGGCCAGGGGAAAGGCCATCCCCACCATGTTGGTGTCGATGGTGAGTCGGGCCAGACCGAGCTCATCCTCCTGGGGGTCGTCCGGCCCCCAGAGCACCGCATCGATCGGCCGCTGCCGCGTCATCCACACTTTGAGTGCCCAGCAAAACCAGGGTTTGAGTAGCAAGGCCACCTGCGGCGCCATGGTGAGCGCGTTGCGCGCCATGGCCAGCGTGGGATCACAGGCCAGCAACTGATGCAGATAGGTGGTGCCACTGCGCCAGTGGCCAATCACCACGATCGGATCATCCGGAAGTGCAGCCTTCTGCAACTGGCGATCCAACAGCCACAACTGCAGCCAAGCCAGGGGTTCCACCAGCAGCCCACTGAATCCCATCAACAGGTCCACCCTCCAGCAGCAGAGGGCAGGGCGACGGAGCTGCAAGCCTCGAAGCAGCATCGCAGGGCGCAGGAAGTCCCCGGCCACCAAGCGATCCACCAGCAGATCACCCCCTG
>NZ_JBGKDP010000177.1:0-8150 GCF_042954245.1 Parasynechococcus sp. | reverse complement strand
GGAATGCCAGGGAATGGCCATCCACAAGAAGCAGGAGGGGCTTGGTGGTGGCCTCAGGCATGACGGTGGTGCAGACGTGGGTGGATCAATCGCGGCGATCAGCCCAGGGGGGCAGATCGATGAACACGCGAGTTCCTGATTCGAGACCGTTCAGGATTGCAGTCTGGTCGCCGCTGCTGTTGCCCAGTTCCACCGGCTGGAAACGTGGCTTCTGGTTCTCATCCACCAGAAGCACGCCCTGTTTGCCGTTCTCCATGGTGATCGCCACGGTGGGCACCAGGATTTTTGGTGCACTGCGCCCGGTCTGGAAATTGATGTCGGCGGTCATGCCGATCTTCAGTTTTTTCTGCGGTTTGACGAAGTTCAGCTTCACTTCAAAAGAGGTGACACTGTTCTCTTTCGCGGCACGGGGGGCAATTTCACTCACGGTTGCCAGGAAGCGTTCATCGGGGAAGGCATCCACCCGGGTCTCGGCCTTCTGGCCGGTCACGATGCGGCCGATGTCGCTTTCCGGAACGCGGGCCCTCACCTCCAAGCCTTGCGAGAGCTCAACGATTGAAGCGCTGGTGGCACCGGCTGTGGCCGACGCGGTGGTGGTGGGGGTCACAAACGACCCCGGTTCGGCGTAGCGCGCTGTGATCGTTCCTGAGAAGGGCGCGCGGATCGTCTGTTCGCGGCTCTCCTGCTCCAGTTGCTCCAACCGTTCTCGCGCTGCCACCAGGCTCGCCTGCCGGGCCAGCATTTCGAAGCGCGCATTGCTGAAGTCATCAGCGCTGATCACACCGCTGGTATACAGCTGGCGGCGACGTTCGAACTCCCCCTTTTTGCTCTGGTAATTGGCTTCGGCCTGGCGCAGCAGAGCCTGCTTCTCCTGCAGCCGATCATCGAGATCGCCGCGATCCATCACCGCCAGCACCTGCTCTTTCTCCACCACATCCCCTTCATCCACCTTCAGCTCCGCCAGTAGACCCTGCTTGCGCGGACTCACGTTCACCTTCTGCTGGGCCTGCAGTTCGCCGCTGGCGGTGATTACCCCAGAGAGCACGCCGCGTTCAGCGGTGGTGGTGAAGGGCTTCAGATCCCGTTGACGGTTGCTCCATGGACCGAAACGCAGCAGCAGCCCACCCCCACATAGGGCCAGCACCAGCAACCCCACCATCGCGGCTTTGGGCCGTCTGGATAGTGCTTTCGCCACTGAGGCCAGTTCTGCTTCAGGCGATGGGGACGCAGGGGAGCGCAAGGACTGCAGCATGGGCCCACAAAACTTCACAACAGTCTCGCCGCTGGCCGGTAGATTTCGCCTATGCTCAAAGCCGGAATTGTAGGATTGCCCAACGTAGGCAAGTCCACCTTGTTCAATGCGTTGGTCGCCAACGCTCAGGCGCAGGCCGCCAATTTTCCATTCTGCACGATCGAGCCCAATGTCGGCACCGTAGCGGTGCCCGATGAGCGACTGGACCAGCTCACGGAACTGAGCAAAAGCCAGGACACCATTCCGACCCGAATGGAGTTTGTCGACGTTGCGGGTCTGGTGAAAGGCGCCAGCCAGGGCGAAGGTCTGGGCAACAAGTTTCTGGCAAACATCCGCGAGGTGGACGCGATCGTTCACGTGATCCGCTGCTTCGAGGACGATGACGTCATCCACGTTTCGGGGTCTGTGGGGCCGTCCCGGGATGCGGAGGTGATCAATCTGGAGCTGGGTCTGGCGGATCTGACTCAGATCGAGAAGCGCCGGGAGCGTCTGAAAAAGCAGATGCGCACCAGCAAAGAGGCGCAAGTGGAAAATGCTACTCTTGAGCGGATTCAGGCAGTGCTCGAGAGTGGTGGTGCTGCCCGCAGCGTCGATCTGAACGACGAAGAAGCGGCCATGATCAAGCCCTTGGGGCTTTTAACCGCCAAGCCGATTATCTACGCCACCAATGTGAGTGAGGACGACCTGGCTGAGGGTAATGCTTTCTGCACTGAGGTGGTTGAACTGGCTGCCAAAGAAGCTGCCGAAACGGTGCGGATCTCTGCCCAGGTAGAAGCGGAGCTGGTGGAATTGGGAGATGAGGAAACCGCGGATTATCTGGAAGGTCTCGGAGTGAAGGAAGGCGGTTTGCAAAGCCTGATTCGGGCCACTTATCGGCTGCTGGGGCTGCGCACTTACTTCACCACCGGTGAAAGGGAAACAAGAGCCTGGACCTTTAAGGCCGGGATGAGGGCTCCGCAGGCTGCCGGTGTGATCCACACCGATTTCGAACGAGGCTTCATCCGCGCTCAGACCATTGGTTGGGAGAAGCTGCTGGAAGCCGGCTCACTGGCGGAAGCACGCAACAAAGGTTGGCTGCGCAGTGAAGGAAAGGAATATGTGGTGGATGAAGGCGATGTGATGGAGTTTCTGTTCAATATTTAGTCAAACTTTTGAGTGTTTAGACATTCTCTCTAGAGTTCTTCAACTGTTTAAGAACGCCATGATTGGTGAAATATTTATGTGATCTCTGGTTGGTGGTTTACTCAGAGCAAGCCCGGAATGCATTTATATCCCTTGAGGAACTTGCTCAACTTTCCACCCTTCATGATCTCGCTGCCAATTTCCTCGCACTGATTCAGTGACTCGACTGGAATTAGTTCGATCTTCTGAGTGATCATCCTCAGAACCAGGCAAGCAGCTTTCTTGCGCTTTCCGTGAGCCACCAGTGCCTCTCTATCGTGCTGAGTGCCTGTGGCAAGCGGCGTCAGCATCACGGCAAGCAGCAGTGGCGTGAACCACTTCATCGATCGATCTGATCTTGCTTTTACGGTGGCGTGGCTAACACAGTTTGTCTGCTGATCATTCCTTAGAAAGTCTATAGAACGTGAACATCTGTTCCCTGGTTGAGATCGATTGGCATGACAGAAAGGGTAGGGAGGTCTTTTTCAGCATCTAACCAAGAGGTGGCTCTCTTTTGATCGTCGGATTGTCTTCAACCTCTGACTTCAGCTTTTAACGATGCCGTTGCCCTGAACTGCCCGTCACAGCTTCAAAGCGTTGTTGGTGTTCCGGCGGAGGATGCCCTGCGCTGTTGCTGTCGCCCCGTAGCGCAGCTTGAGGCTGCACAGGGTTGGGAGCATGACCAAGCAGGTCCCACCCATCAACAGCCAGAGCAGCAGACCATTGTTTTGAAGGTCGAGCAAGGCTCCTCCAGCCAGGGGAGCCACGATGGCGCTGATGGCGAAGCACTGGGAAAACAGCGCCATCGCCAAACCACGGTGTTCTGGTGGTGTTTCTTCAATGACGGCTTCTGTGGCCGTGGGCAGGAAAGCGGCCTGGGCGAAGGCCATCGGCAGCAGGGCTGCCAACACCAGGATTGTTCCGTTCTCGAACAGGGAGGACAGGGCAATCAGGCTGCAGCCAAGACTGAATCCTGCCAGGCTCAAGCCGAGGCCGAAGGCAACGCTGCGCTCCGCAAGCCAGCGGCCCACCGGCCACTGCAGGCTCACTAGCAAGGTCAACTGAAGGGCGATCAGGGCACTGCTGTGGCTTTCGCTCAGGGCCGGTCGCACCAGCCCGCCGCGCACCAGATCGAGGGGAAGTGCACTCTGTTGAAGGGCTAGGATCCCAGTGGCCACAACACTGATCAGCAGCACCGGCATCAGGGGAAGCAACCAAGGCAGCTGGGACATTTGCCGTTGACCAACCGGCTCTGGGCTGTTGCCGCTGAGGTTGCGGTAGGGCGGACCTTCCTGGAGCGGAACAAGGCTGATCAGCACCAATACAGCACCCATGCACACCGCTTCAACTCTGTACACCGTCCGCAGCATTCCCAGGGTGGCGGCAGCGGTTCCGATCAGCGTGCCGATGCCAATGCCGAGGGCATCGGCGCTGCGCACCAGGGCGTAGCCCCGACCGGAGGGAAGGCTGCCGCAACTCAGGGGAACGGCCAATTCGATGGCAGGCCAGTACAGACCCGCCGCACAGCCCAGCAGCAGTTGTCCGAGCAGGTAGCTGTTGTAGTTATCAGCCTGCAGCAGGATTAGATCAGCTGCAATGGCCAACAGGGTTGTGCCCCTTACCGGCCAGGAGCAGCGGACGCCACGATCGAGCAGTGCACCGCTCAGCAGACGCACCACCGTGCCGATCAGGGCTGAGACGGCCAGACCGCTGCCCACTTCACGAGCTGAGAAGTCGATGGCATGAAAGATCAGCGGCGTCATGAACATGACTCCGCCGGCACCGATGGACGCCAGAAACCTTAGTCGGGTGACATTTCTCAGGGGTGAGGGAAACTGGTTCCACCACCGCAGAGGGGCAGGCGTTGCTGCGCGGACGCTTAACAGGACGATGCATCGCGATGGGCTTGATGGGCAGTCTGCTGCTCAGCACGTGCGGATCGTGGCCTGTTGGCTCCACAGAACGTGTGGAGGTCAAGATCGACGGAGTGGTTCTTCCGGTTTCGGTGGAGGAACTCGGCGCCTTTGTGCGCTCGCCGACGACTGATCCAGCGCAGCTCTCGCGATCGGAGCTGTCCACCTGGATGAGTCTTCTCGCGCCCGAGAGCCGACAGGGGCTGATCCGTCTGCTCAAGGCTCCTGTGCTCTCCCGTCGCAGCTTCGGGCGTCAGCTGCTGAGCAGCTGGGGGGCGGGTCCGCTTCTGGATGCGCTGGGGGAATTGGTTCGCGTGGAGGACGGCAAGAGCATCAACCGTTCGCTGGTGCTTTCCACGCTGGAGCAGTTGCTCGAACGGCAGGCAACCGTATCGACGCTGGATGTGTTGGAAGCGTTGCCCACCCAGCAGCTGCGTCTTGATCTGGATGCGTTGGTGGTTGCCGCCAACCGCTGGCGGCTGGAATTGGAGCGACATCAAACCTTGATGCGGACCTTGGCTCAGAAAGAGGCCCGCCTGCAGCTCCTCAAGGGGGCTGAGCGCTCTGCCTCGTCCGAATCGCCCCATCAGTCAACGCTTGCGGTGGACCATCGTTCGCGTCTGTTGCAGGTGGAACGCTGGATCCCCCAATCGCCTCGTGAAGAACGGACTTGGGTCTTGATGATGCCGGGGCTGGGCGGGGACCCCAGCCACTTTCATTGGCTGGCGCGTTCGCTGATGCAGGCGGGCTGGCCCGTGGCGGTGCTTGAGCATCCCGGCAGCGATGCCGCCGCAGTCCAGGCATTACTTGAGGGGCGTCAGTCGTTTGACGGCGCACCAGCACTCCATGGTCGGTTGGCTGATCTTGCGGCGGTGCTGGATGCGCAACGACGGGGCGATTTGAATATCCCCGGGACCGAGGTGGTGCTGATGGGGCATTCCCTGGGTGCCTTAACGGCTCTCTTGGCCAGTGGGGCGGAGCAGGTGCACGGGATGGAGCCGCGCTGTGAAGGGGCCCTGGCGGGCTTGCCCCTCACTAACCTCTCGGAATTGCTCCAGTGCGAACTGGCGGCAGGCCGTGCGCTCGAGGGCAACGCGATGGCTCCGTCGCTCCGGGCAGTAGTGGGGCTCAACAGTTTTGGCGGGTTGATCTGGCCGCACCGCGCCAGTCGGGCGTTGCCGATTCCGCTGTTGATGGTGGGTGGGACCCTCGATCTGATCACCCCTCCTTTGGATGAGCAGCTGCCTCTTTTGGCTGGATTGGCAGAGCATCCCGCCAGCCGGGTGGTGGTGGTTGAGGGGGCCAGTCACTTTTCGCCGATTCGTGTGGATGGCCAGGGCAAGGCGTCAGAGGGGGACGACCTCTTCCGGCTCGGCGAAGAGTTGGTGGGAGTCAATCCCCTCAGCGTTCAACGGGTGATTGCCCATGAAATCATCGGTTTTCTCGATTCCCTGAGCTCCGAGTCACCTCGCAACGATGCTGTCCACCTGATGGAAGCCAGCTCCAAGACGCGCTGGCATCGCTTGGGTCGTCGCCCGGCCCTGCAGCTGCTGGATCAGTAGCGCACCCGCGGATCGAGGGCGGCCACCAGCAGGTCAACGGCAACACTCACCAGCACCACCAAGGCGGCGATCACTATAACGATCCCTTGAACAACGGGGTAGTCCCTTTGGTTGATGGCTTCCTGCAGGCGCAGGGCAATGCCTGGCCAGGAAAAGGTCACTTCAATCAGTAAGGCCCCACCGATCAGGGAGGCCACGGTGATTCCAGCGATGGTGAGCACCGGCAGCAAGGCATTGGGCAGTCCGTGGCGAAGGATCACCTGGCGCTCACTCAGGCCGCGGCTTCGCGCTGCTTCCACGTAGTCGCCGCGCAGGGTGCGTCGCAGGTTCAGGCGCAGGGCTGTCGTGAAGGTGCCGCTGAGCAGCAGGGCTAGGGTTCCTGCCGGCAGGGTCAGGTGACGCACGGTGCCTCGGAAGGCGGCCCAGTTGTTCTGCAGAGCGCTGTCCAGAAGGAAAAATCCGCTCCCGTGGGGCGGGAAAAGGGTGGGAGGGAATCGGCCGCCCACCGGCAGCCAGCCCAGGCTGACGGCGAAAACCAGCTGCACCAGCATGGCCACCCAGAAGGGCGGCAGGGCATAGGTGCCCAATCCGTAGAGGCGACCTCCCAGGTCAATCTTTCCCTCGGGCCGGGCGATGCCGCTGAAGCCAACGCTCAGCCCAACCGCAGCAGCCAACACCAAGGCGATCACGCTCAGCTCCAGGCTGGCGGGCAAGGTGTTGCCGATGATGGTTCGAACCGACTCTTGGTTGATCAAGGCTTGCCCCAGATCGCCGTGGATCAAGCCGTTGAGATAGCTGAGGTACTGATCCAGCAACGATTGATCCAGCCCCAGCCGAGCCCGCATGGCGGCTTTGGCGGCAGCGGGGGCACGGCTGCCGAGCACCGCATCCACGGGATCCCCTGGGGCGACGCGCAGCAACAGGAACACCAGGCTGGCGATCAGCCACAACATCAATGGCGCCAGGGCGAGGCGGGTGGCGCTGTAGCGGGCGAGGTCTCGGGCGCGTCCCATCTAGTTGTTCGTTGCTCCTTTGTTCGTTGCTCCTTCGTGGCGGCGCTTCAGATCAGCGAGCATCAGCTGACCACTGCCATCAAATTGTGGAGGGTTGAGGTTCAGCTGGGCCCAGGCCCGAGGGGAATCCAGCCAGACGGGGATGTAGGCGGCACCGTCGGCGGAGAGATGGTCGACACGATCCAGTGCGGTGCGGCGGGCATCGCCCGTCAGCGTGTCGGATTTCAGCAGGGCGGTTTGCAATCCGGGTGCACTCCAGAAGCTGCCGCTGATTGCTGCTTCTCCATCAATGCAGATGTTGCCCTTCACTGATGTGCAGCTCAACAGTGGCGTCAGATAGGCCTCCGGATCGGGGTAGCTGCCGCGCCAATCCAGCATCACGGCTTTGAAGGCACCTTCCCCCAGCTGGCGGTAGATGGTGGTGGATTCGATGCCATCCAGATCCAACACCAGGCAGTCGGAGAGGTCCCGTTGCACCTGGGCTTGCCAGGTGAGGGCCAGCAATTTGTCGGCAGGCACGTTGGAGCGGAAGGTGAGCGGAAAGCGCAGGGTGCTGCCGTTGCAGTAGCCCGCCGCCTGGAGCAGCTCGCGGGCCTGCTCGGGGTTGTGTTCGGGCCATGGGGCCATGGCGCCGCCGGCCAGGCTGGGGGGCACCAGCGCCCGCAGCGGACGGCGCAGCCCGTAGCTCACCCGTTCACCGATCTCTCTTCGGTTCAGACTGACGGCCAGGGCCCGCCTGAGGTTGGGGTCCTGGAACGGTTCCTGGTTGCTCAGCAGGGTGATGTAGCCGATCTCCATCGCCGGACCCACCGACTCGTGCAGGTCCCCCGCGCTTGCCCGTTCATGCAGGGCGTGGCGCTGGCCTTCGTCGATCGAGGCGGAGAGCAGCAGATCCACCTCCCCACTGAGCAACGCCCCGTAGAGCGCCGTGGAGTTACTCAGCGTGATCAGATCGAGGCCGTTGTTGCGCGGCGCCTCACCCCAGTACTGGGCAAAGGGCTCCAAGCGTTGCTGATGTTCGCTGAAGCGGGTCAACTTGTAGGGGCCTGTCCCCACAAAGCGGTCGTGCAGAAAACGGTCCTGGTGGCTGCTGTAAGACGTCGGTGAAATGGGGGTGAGGTTGATCGACGTCAGCAAGCCCTGCAGGGATGTGGAGGGGCGACTCAGGCGCAACCGCAGGGTGTGGCTGTCGGCTTCCTCCACCGAGGCGATGCGATCGCCCACCACGTAGCTGAGGGTTCCGATGCTG
>NZ_JBGKDP010000176.1:0-1642 GCF_042954245.1 Parasynechococcus sp. | reverse complement strand
TCATCAATACCAGTTCCAGCGGCACTGGACAGCGCCAGCGGATCGTACCCCCACCCCTTCAACCGGGTCAAGAGCCGCTCCAGCGCTGCAGGTGAGATGAGGTCTGCTTTGGTGAGCAGAAGGATCACCTCCAACCCCGTCCGTTCCGCCGTCAGCAGAAAACGACTGGCCTGATCAGGGTCAAAGCTGGGCTGCTCCACCGCCAACAGCACAGCCACCAAGGAGACGTTGGCCACCGGTGGGCGTGTGAGAAAGCTGTGGCGTGACTCCACATCGGCCACCACGGCACGCCCCTGGCCTGGATCAATCGCCTCGATGCGAACCCGATCACCCACATAAACGGCTTCACCCCGATGGCTGAGCCGAGTGCGGCGTGTGCAGAGCAGCCGCTCTGGGCATCCTTCAGGTGCAGCATCCAGCTCAACCTCCAGGTAGTTGGCCTGGAGCGCCACAACCATCCCGGAAGCCACGGAGCTGCCGGTTTCAGCCACCGCAGATCACCTCGATGGTGACGGCATCCAATGTTTGATCAACGCACTCAACACAATGGCCAGCATCCCTCAGGCCTGGAAGGACCATGGCCTCGGGCTCACCCCGATCGAGACAGACCTCCAGGCAGTCACCACTACTCATCTGCTCGAGGGTGAGCTTGCAGCGAATGAAATTCACCGGACAGGGCGTTCCCCGCAGATCCAGGGAACGCCTGCTCATCCTTTCTGACCGAACAAGCGAGCAAACAGACCGCTGTTGTGATGGTGGTGTTGCTTGCCGCGGGCGGAATGGTGACCCGCCAACTGCTCCAGCAGCTCGCGCTCCACATCGGTAATCCGCCTCGGCAAGTCCACAGTGACTGTCAGACGCTGATCACCCCGTGCGACTGGATTCCCGAGCTTGGGAATGCCCAGATTCGCCAAGGTGAGCACCGTGCCGGGCTGGGTGCCGACAGGGATCTCCAGCTCCTTGCTACCATCCACCGTTTCCACCTCGATGGTGTCGCCAAGAATCGCCTGGAGATAGCTGACCTTGACCTCCGAAAAGATGTTCAGGCCATCCCGCTGCAGCCGTGGGTGATTGCGAACGGTGAGGAAGACGTAAAGATCACCAGACGGGCCACCCCGGGGTCCAGCATTGCCTTCGCCGGTCACACGAAGGCGTGTTCCGGTGTCCACCCCAGCAGGAATGTTGATCCGCAGCTTCTTACGCACCTGTTTGACACCCTGGCCTCCACAGGAGCCGCAGGGATCCGAAATTACCTGGCCAGTCCCTCCACAGTTGGGGCACTCGGCGACCTGAGTGAAGCTGCCGAAGGGAGTCCGGGTGGCACGGCGCACCTGCCCAGTACCACCACAGGTGCCGCAAGTGGTGGGTCCACTGCCCGCATTGGCACCGCTGCCGCCGCAGGTGTCGCAGGTCTCCAGATGCGGGATTTTAATCTCCTGCTCCTGACCGAACACCGCCTGCTCGAAATCGATGGTTAGGTCGTAACGAAGGTCATCACCCTGCTGGGGACCCTGACGCCGCGGCCGACCACCTCCAGCACTCCCGGGTCCACCAAAGCCCTGGAAAAACGTCTCGAACAGATCCGCGAATCCGCCCATGTCCCCCATATCTGGGGCACCGGCCGCACCTCCGAGGCCGGCTT
>NZ_JBGKDP010000175.1:0-2078 GCF_042954245.1 Parasynechococcus sp. | reverse complement strand
ACCGAAGGCAAGGAGAAGTGCAAGCGCGACTTCGTCCACTACCTGCGTCTGATCAACTACTCCCTGGTTGTCGGCGGCACCGGCCCTCTGGACGAACTGGCCATCAACGGTCAGCGTGAGGTCTACAAGGCCCTCAGTATCGACCCCGGCACCTACGTTGCTGGTTTCACCCAAATGCGTAACGACGGCTGCGCCCCTCGCGACCTGAGCCCCCAGGCTCTGACTGAGTACAACGCTGCTCTGGACTACGTGATCAACTCCCTCGCCTGATTCTCAGCCGAGAGATTCGATTCGAACTCCATTACAGGGGGCGGTTGAACCGCCCCCTTTTCCATACTCAACCAGCTGTGGCATCGCAGACGGCTCGGGCACGCATGGCCACAAAGGGCTCAGGATCATCCAGGGCTGACGCCAACTGCGCGGGAGACGCCACCATCGCAGCGGCATAACGCGCTTCCCAGAACGGCGTCGCTTGCGGATCAAGCCACGACGCCACCGTTGTGTCTGGATCCTTCACAAGCTTCAAACCGGCCATCGCCGACACAGCAGCCGGCTTGGATTTCATGAATTGCGGCCGGTGCGTGGTGATGGCCTCCGAAAGGATATCTTCGATCAGGCCAAGGGCCTCATCTGGCCAGGGCCCGATCCTTGAAAACAGCCGGATGAAAAAGTAATGAGCCCCATAGTCGTTGTAGGCCTCGGCATACCAGCGCTGCTCTAGAGCTGGCCAGAGTTGCTCCGCTGAATGGTCCTGTAAGGTCTGCAGTGCGAGGTAACTGCGGCTGAAATCCGTGCCGAAAAATTCCTGAATCAGGAAATCCGCTGAGGGCGGCTGGTCGTAGGCATGCACCAGTTCCAAGGCTTCCGGTCGATCGACGATCAACCCATCAAGCAGCTCGATCAGATCAAGACCATTGTTCTGCAGCCGACCCTCAGGCCAGAGTGCACGCAACGCCCGCATCCGAAACACCGGCGACACAGGTGCACACAGAATCTGTGGCAACAGCTCCGTTGCCCCGGCATTGATCGCATCCTGAATCGCCGACTGACGATCCATTTGATTCGGCAACAGCGTCTGCTCGCCAAGAACAGAGACGTAGTCACGGCTGCCGCCAAGACGGATGCTTGCACTGATGGCCGAACCGCGGACCCCCGGCTGATCCGACGTCTGGAAGCTCGCAATCAACGGCTCCGCTTCGGAGACATTCAGTGCAGCAAGGCTCTGAATCAACACCCGTTGGTTCTGAGCTGGGTCAGACAACAGCTGCTGCAACGCCTCATGAACGGCGGCGTCTTGGCAGTTCAGCTGTTGCAGCGCAAAAGCAGCATTTTCAACGAGATAGGGATCGTCGCTGTTCAGGCAATTGGCGATGGCAGCCATGGCTTCCTGGCAGCCCAGCCGACCCAGCACTTCCACAGCCTTCCGGCGCGCCAATTTGCGCGGTTGCGCTTGATCTGCATCCATCACCAAGGCGATCAACGCTGATTCCGTTTCTCGGCCCGGAAAATTGATCAGATGGGCCGCCGCCATGTAGGGATCACTCTGGGACTCCAGCTCCTCCAGCGGAGTGCTCAGCAGGCGGATCGCATCGCCTTGGGACAGCCCCGGATGGATGTTGTCAAAAGCTCCGGTCAAGGCAGCATGCTCTTGGGGCATTAATTCTGCAGGACTCCTCCTGCCAGAAAGCGTGGATCTGCTCTCGTAAGGAAGATTGCGAAAGGCTCGAAAATCCCAGCAGCTGCGGCATCTTCAACGCAGTCACATCGCCTGCCATGGGACCCACCCTCGCCACATCAATTACTGTACGAACAGGGATTGAGCCCGGTTCTCGTCCTTGGACGGCACGCTCGGTGCGGGTGCCGTTTGCACAGCTCTGCCGCAGCATGCAGTCCATGCACAACCGTGGACTCGCGATTGATTCGGTGGCGTTCTCCTATGGCTCTGGTGAAGCCAGCGCACCGGCACCTGTGGCAGTTGCGGACGACGCCCCCAAGGCTGCGGCCAAGAAGCCAGCTAGACGCGCCGGACGTCGCAAGCATGGCTGAGGTCAAGCCGGGCGATTAATCACCTGGAAGAT
>NZ_JBGKDP010000174.1:0-3896 GCF_042954245.1 Parasynechococcus sp. | reverse complement strand
CCCCGGTGGAATCGCGGTCAAAGCGAAGCAAACGAAGGCCTTCGAGCTCCTGAGAGAGCAGTTCCAACACCTTCTGCGTCCCGGCCCCAAAGGGTTTGAAAGCCGTGGAACCACAGTGACTGCAACGGTTCTCCAGGTCCTCACGATGATCACACCAATGGCATCGCAGCCACTGACGTCCGGCCTGGCCGCGGTGAACGGTGAGCGCCACATCGCAGTGGGGGCACATCACCACCTCGCCGCAACTGCGGCAGCTCAAAAAGGGGCTATACCCCCGACGAGGCACCAAAACCACGGCCTGTTCGCCCTGCTCTGGCAGCGCCGCAAGACGATCCATCAAGGCGCGACTGACCAGACGCTTGTGCCCTTCGGTCAGCTCATGGCGCATGTCGATCACATGCACAGGAGGTAGGGACTGCTGGGAAATCCGCTCGGTCAGGCGCACCAAAGTCAAGGCACCTTCGGGGCCCGATTGAATCCAGCTCTCGAGCGACGGTGTAGCGCTGCCCAGCACAAGCCGTGCCTGTTGCATCGCAACCCGGTCCAAGGCCAAGTCCCGGGCGTGATAGCAGGGCATCGGGGCGTCTTGCTTGTAAGAGCTGTCGTGCTCCTCATCCAGAACGACCAGCCCCAGCGGCTTCAACGGCACGAACACAGCGGAGCGGGTTCCCACCACCACCAACGGCTGTTCGGCAGCAAGACAGCGGCGCCAGGTTCGAACCCGTTCGGCGTCACCACAACCGCTGTGGTATTCCACGACGCGCGAGCCGAAGCGTTTGCGGCAGCGGTCAACGAGTTGGGGGATCAATCCGATCTCGGGGGTGAGCAGCAGGACCTGCCGGCCCCGCTCCAGCTCCTGGGCAGCCAGTTGGAGGTACACCTCGGTCTTGCCGGAGCCGGTGATTCCCCAGAGAAGCAGTCCACGCCCCGGAGAAAGCTGTTGGTAGGCCTTAACCACGTCCTGCTGCTCAGCGGTCAAGGCCTGGGGAAGCTCCTTGGGGCCAGAACCACCTAAGGAACCCTTGTCCTCACAACGACGCTGCTCACGCACCAGGTAGCCCTGCTGGATCAGGGGCGGCAGCAATTGGGCCCCAAACCCACTGGCCACTAGGTCCCGTTGCCAAGCGCCGTCTCCCTGGCCCTCCAACCAAACCAGAAGCTCCCGCTGGCGAGGGGTGGGTGGGTCCGCAGCATTAGGGGGGACCCGAGCCTGAAGCCACCACATCTGACGCCCGCCGGCCAGGGAGCGCTGGCCGACCTGACCGATCCAGCCCGCCGGCAGAGCCGCCTTCAAGGTGCGGAAGACACTGAGATGGCAACGGTCCGCCACCCGCTCCAGCCAGCTGTACCAATCCGAATCGACGGCAGCTGGCTGCAGGAGCGATTCCACCGGTTGCAGCTCCTGAGGATCCTGCTCAGCCCACTCCCGCTCCGCCACCACCAGCCCATGCATGGCTCGACCCCGGAGGCTCACCCGCACCAGATCTCCCGGCATCAATCCCATGCTGGGGTCTGCGGCATAGCTGAAGGAGCGCCCTTCCCGCCCGGCCTCCAGCCAGACCTCAACGCATCGTTGCTGCTGCTGCTGCTGCGACAGGACCTTGCAAACTTCGGAAGACTTCATTAGCGTGGACAAGTTGAACAGTTTCTGCCAACCCTGCGCTCGATCCAGAGGGAAGACACAGAGTCTGAAGTCAAGGTCTTATTCCTTGCCACTTTGACCGGTCTGAGACCACCCCGGACGGCACAGACACAATCAGTCCAAGCGTTTCGTCGACTCGCGGACACCACCATCAGCCTATGAACTCCGTCTCAGCGTTAGCTGCGTCGTTCTCTTTCGTTTGAACGGAAGTTCCTGGTTCCGGCCACAGCCAATGGTCCGTTGTCTCCGCTCTTGCACTCCCCCTTCATCCGACTTCGACTACCACCATGACCCCTGCTGCCACCAAAGCTGCCAAGCCAGACATCGTTCTTCTGGCCAATGCTGACGGCAAGGTGAAGGAAGTCGCCAACGGTTCCGACAAAGAGGCCAAAAAAGCCCCCGCACGCCGACGAACCAGCAAGGCGAGCGCAAAGGACCTGAGCGCCGCGGCCGACGAACTGCTCGCGGCTGCTGATCAAGCAAAGGCGTCGGGAACCACCAAAAAGGCTGCGGCGAAAACCACCAAACCCAAAACAACAACGAAAAAGGCCACAACAAAGAAGGCAGCCACCACCAAGAAAACCGCCACTAAGGCATCAACAGCCAAAGCAGCTGCAGCGAAACCCACTGCCGAAGAGAAAGCCAAAACCGCAGCCGCTGAGAAGGAAGCCAAGGCCAAAGCCCTGGCCAGCATCAAGATCGGCCCCAAAGGCGTCTATACCGAAGACTCCATCCGGGTTTATCTGCAGGAAATCGGACGGATCCGCCTGCTGCGTCCCGACGAAGAGATCGAACTGGCCCGCAAAATTGCCGATCTTCTTTACCTCGAGGAACTGGCCGCTCAATTTGAAAGTGACAACGGCCGGGAACCCGACAACAAAGAGTGGGCGGCCTTGGTGGAAATGCCGCTCATCCGCTTCCGACGGCGCTTGATGCTGGGCCGACGGGCCAAGGAAAAAATGGTGCAATCCAACTTGCGCCTGGTGGTCTCGATTGCCAAGAAGTACATGAATCGGGGCCTGAGCTTCCAAGACCTGATTCAGGAAGGAAGCCTTGGCCTGATTCGTGCAGCCGAAAAGTTCGACCACGAAAAGGGCTACAAGTTCTCCACTTACGCCACCTGGTGGATTCGTCAGGCAATCACACGCGCCATTGCCGATCAGAGCCGCACCATCCGCCTGCCGGTGCACCTCTACGAAACGATCTCCAGGATCAAGAAGACCACCAAGGTTCTCTCCCAGGAATTCGGCCGGAAGCCAACGGAAGAAGAAATCGCAGAATCGATGGAAATGACCATCGAAAAACTGCGTTTCATCGCCAAGAGTGCCCAGCTGCCAATCTCCCTAGAAACCCCCATCGGCAAGGAAGAGGATTCCCGCCTGGGTGATTTCATCGAAGCCGATATCGAGAATCCCGAGCAGGACGTTGCCAAGAACCTGCTGCGTGAAGACCTGGAGGGTGTTTTGGCTACCCTCAGCCCCCGCGAGCGCGATGTGCTGCGCCTGCGCTACGGCTTGGACGACGGGCGGATGAAAACCCTCGAGGAAATTGGCCAGATTTTTGATGTGACCCGGGAACGGATCCGTCAGATTGAAGCCAAGGCCCTGCGCAAATTGCGCCACCCCAACCGCAATGGGGTACTGAAGGAATACATCAAATAAGCCCGAACTGAGCCTGCAACCAAACATTCACGGGAGTAGTACATAAGTACATTTTGCCTGGCTCAACGGCTCAATGGACTCCTATAACGATCGTGAGGGAATTGAGACGCCCTCCTCACACGGAAAAGATCAAACCCTGGTCTGAGACTGGGGTTTTCCTTTGGGAAAAAGAAAGGGGCATCGCGACAGGTTCACGGAGTGCCCTCGAAGGTCTCCGTAAATTCCTGAAATGCACGCTTCAGGCGCTCCACCGGAGTTTCTTCCAGGGGGCACTCCTGGCGTGTTTCTAGCGCATAGGCCTGGAGCAGGCGAGCATCCGGCTCGAGAATAGAGGCCACCGCCCCCTTGAACAGAACCAGATTGTGCTGTGATGTCAGCCCCGCCAGGTAAGGCTGAAGCACCCAGCCGGACTGCCCGTCCTGCAAGGGCTCCGCCGCTGATCGCACCAGACGCGGCCGCAGCAGTTGGTAGGCATGGTCTCTATCGCGATCTGTGGTGTGGCGCAGCCGCGCCATCAGGACATCGCCACTGCACAACAGGATCAGACGAATGGAACCCTCAGCCACCAATGGAAGCATGGTCTCCTGCTCTTG
>NZ_JBGKDP010000173.1:0-5590 GCF_042954245.1 Parasynechococcus sp. | reverse complement strand
GCATCCCAGCCCGGTGCCCCATTGCGATGTGGTGACCACCACCACCCACAAGACTCTGCGCGGACCCCGCGGTGGCCTGATTCTCTGTCGCGATGCGGAGTTCGCCAAGAAGTTCGATAAGGCCGTGTTCCCCGGCAGTCAGGGCGGTCCCTTGGAGCACGTGATCGCTGCCAAGGCTGTGGCCTTCGGTGAAGCGTTGCAGCCTTCGTTCAAGGCCTATAGCCAGCAGGTGGTTGCCAACGCGGCAGCCCTCGCTGAACAGCTGATGGCACACGGCATCGATGTTGTCAGCGGCGGCACCGATAACCACGTGGTGCTGCTGGATCTGCGGGGCATCGGCATGACGGGGAAAGTGGCTGATCTGTTAGTGAGTGATGTGCACATCACCGCGAATAAGAACACCGTTCCCTTCGATCCCGAATCGCCCTTCATCACCAGTGGCCTGCGGCTGGGAACTGCTGCGCTCACCACCCGTGGTTTTGATGCGCAGGCCTTCCGTGAAGTCGCTGATGTGATTGCCGACCGTCTTCTCAATCCTGACGATGATGCGATTCACCAGCGTTGCCTCGACCAGGTGGCCGCTCTCTGTGAGCGCTTCCCTCTCTACGCCGACAGCAAGCAGCCGGTCTTGGCCTGAGGCTTGGCTTTGGCTCTCGAACGGGCCTGGGCGGTGCCTGGTTGAACGGTTGCAGGCTCTTAGGATTCGGAGACTCCTTCTGACCGGGGGATCGTCTCTTTTCTGGAGCCTGCGTGAACCTCTTGGCCAGCCCTATTGCGGTCGCCTCGGTCAGCTTTCTTCTGGCCGTGGTGACCACCATGGTGCTAGTGCCCCAAGTGCGCCGGCTGGGTTTGCACTTCGGGTGGACCGATCAACCGGATGAGCGCAAGCAGCACATCACCCCTATAGTGAGGCTGGGGGGCATTGCCATGGTGCTGGGTTTTGCCCTGGCTTTGGCGGCGGTGTGGTCCATGGGGGGCTTCGGTTTGCTGGCCCCAGCCAGGGATCAACTGATCTGGAGCACCCTGGCCGGTTCGCTCTGCTTTTTTCTAATTGGCCTGACGGACGACCTCTTCGCCCTCTCCCCCTGGCCGCGGCTGGCTGGACAAGTCGCCGTGGCTTGTGCGGTGTGGAGCCAGGGCGTTCGGATTGGAGCGATAGATCTTCCCTGGCTCACTGCTTCAGCCGGTCCGATTGCTCTGCCCGACACCCTCAGCCTGCTGGCCACTGTTGTTTGGCTGGTGGGAATCACTAACGCCATCAACTGGCTGGATGGCCTTGATGGCCTTGCTGCGGGAGTGGCTGGCATTGCCGCTGTCGGGCTGGTGTCCGTGAGCTTTTCGCTGCATCAGGTGGCCGCTGGATTCCTCGCCGCAGCGCTGGCGGGCTGCTGCCTCGGCTTCCTGCGGCACAACTTCAACCCCGCCCGCATCTTCATGGGGGATGGGGGCTCGTACTTCCTTGGCTTCACCCTCGCTGCCGTGAGCATCGTGGGACCCGCCAAGGGGCTCACGACGGTGAGCCTGCTGCTTCCGCTGCTGATTCTCTCGCTGCCTCTGGCCGACATGTCGGCCGTGATCATGGGCCGTCTGCGGGAAGGCCGTTCCCCCTTCTATCCCGACCGCCGTCACCTCCATCACCGACTGTTGCGTGCTGGGTTCAGTCACCGACGCACGGTGCTGTTGATCTACGTCTTCACCCAGTGGCTGGCTGCCCTGGCCCTGGTGGTGGCCAATGCTGAAATGCGTTTCCTCTGGCTGGCCGTGGCCACCGCCATCCTTGTGGCCACGGTGGTGATCAGCCGTCGCCAGCTGCAGCACGAGCAGGCTCTCTTGAACACCAACCCCTGTTCTACCCCTGTTGATCCCGCTGCCCTTGGCGAACCGCGTGGCTAAATCGGGCGTTGAAATCCTGTGCGTGGGCACAGAGCTGTTGTTGGGGGACATCCTCAATGGCAATGCCCGATGGATTGCAGAACAGTTGGCGGGCCTGGGGCTGCCGCATTACCGCCAAACCGTTGTTGGCGACAACAAAGACCGCTTGATCTCCGCTGTGCGCGAGGCATCGCAGCGCTGCAGGGTTCTGGTGACGACCGGAGGTTTGGGCCCGACTCCCGATGACCTCACCACCGAGGCCCTGGCCGCTGCTTTCGAGACTCCCCTGGAGGAGAGGCCCGAGCTCTGGCTGGAGATCCAGCGGAAGTTATCGGCCGGTGGCCGGTCGGTGGCTCCCAGCAACCGCAGCCAGGCTTATCTCCCCCGTGGGGCAGAGGTTCTTCCCAATCCAAAGGGGTCGGCACCGGGAATGATCTGGTCGCCCCGGCCTAATTTCACGATCCTCACCTTCCCGGGGGTGCCTGCGGAAATGCGGCCGATGTGGACGGAAACGGCCGCCTCCTGGCTTCAAGCCAATGTTGGAGCTTACGGTGTGTTTGTGAGCCGTCAGCTCCGCTTCAGCGGCATTGGTGAATCCGATTTGGCGGAGTGCGTTGCCGATTTATTGGCGTCCACCAACCCAACGGTGGCGCCCTATGCCTCCCTAGGCGATGTGAAATTGCGGCTCACGGCCTGTGCGCCCACTGCCGATGCCGCTGGTCAGCTGTTGGTGCCGCTGGAAGCTGAGCTGCGCCGTCGCACGGGGAACCACTGCTACGGCGTCGATGAGGACAGCCTCGCGTCGGTGGTGATCGACCTGCTCAAGCAACGGCACCAGACGATGGCGGTGGCGGAGTCCTGCACCGGTGGTGGATTGGCGGCAGCCCTCACGGCTGTTCCAGACTCCTCATCTGTTTTCCAGGGTGGCGTCGTCGCTTACAGCAATGCGGTGAAACAGGCGTTGCTTGGGGTGTCGCCGGAGGTACTCACTGGCCATGGTGCTGTTTCCCAGCCTGTGGTCGAGGCGATGGCTCGAGCAGTCCGGAAGCGCCTGAATTGCGACTGGGCGATCGCTGTAAGCGGTATCGCCGGCCCTGGCGGTGGTAGTGCTGAAAAGCCGGTGGGCTTGGTGCACCTGGCCTTGGCTGGTCCCGATGGCTGTGAGGCCTGGGTGCAGCATTTCGGTGAGCGGCGGGGTCGGGAGGCCATTCAGAGGATGAGCGTGATCCGCGGCTTGGACCGTTTGCGTCTTCGCTTACTCGCTCAGGTTTAGGGTCGACGGCTACTGCGGCTGAACTGTTGAGTTCCGGCACCCTCTACGACAAGGTGTGGGACCTGCATCGGGTGGCGGAGCTCCCCGGCGGATCCACCCAACTGTTTGTCGGTCTGCATCTGATCCATGAGGTCACCAGTCCTCAGGCCTTCTCGGCTTTGAAGGACAAGGGCCTGACGGTGCGCTGCCCTGAGCGCACGGTGGCCACGGTGGACCACATCGTTCCGACCACCTCTCAGCAACGGCCGTTCGCCGATCCGTTGGCGGAGGAGATGCTCAGCACTTTGGAGCGGAACTGCCAGGAGCACGGCATCCCTCTGAACAACATCGGCAGCGGCCGGCAGGGCATCGTTCACGTGATTGCCCCGGAGCTGGGACTGACCCAGCCGGGCATGACGGTGGCTTGCGGTGATTCCCACACCTCCACCCATGGAGCCTTCGGGGCGATCGCCTTTGGGATCGGCACGAGTCAGGTGCGCGATGTGTTGGCCAGCCAGAGCCTGGCCATGAACAAGCTCAAGGTGCGCCGGATTCAGGTGAATGACCTTCTTGCTGCGGGCGTGTCGGCGAAGGATCTGATCCTGCATGTGATTCGCCACCTTGGTGTGAAGGGCGGTGTTGGCTATGCCTACGAGTTCGCCGGCTCTGCCATCGAGGCGTTGTCGATGGAAGAGCGGATGACCCTCTGCAACATGGCGATCGAGGGGGGAGCCCGATGCGGTTACGTCAATCCGGATCAGGTCACCTTTGAGTATCTGAAAGGTCGCCCCCATGCCCCCGAGAGTGAGGCTTGGAGCCGCGCTGTCGCCTGGTGGAGCTCCCTGGCCACTGATTCCGACGCAACGGTCGATGACGAGGTGGTGTTCGATGCCGCTGCGATTCCACCCACGGTGACCTGGGGCATTACCCCCGGCCAGGGACTGGGGATCGATGAAATGGTGCCCAGCCTTGATCAACTGGATCCAGGCGAGCGCCCGATTGCGGAGGAGGCCTACCGCTACATGGATCTCCAGCCGGGAACGGCCATTGCTGGGGTGCCTGTGGATGTTTGTTTCATCGGCAGCTGCACTAATGGTCGTCTAAGCGATCTGCGTGCGGCTGCCGACGTGGCCCGCGGGCGCCAGGTGGCTGAAGGCATCAAGGCATTTGTGGTTCCCGGCTCGGAGCAGGTGGCGAAGGCTGCTGAAGCGGAAGGGCTGGATGTGGTGTTCCGTGCCGCAGGCTTTGAGTGGCGGGAGCCCGGCTGCTCGATGTGTCTGGCGATGAATCCGGATCGGCTGGAGGGGTGCCAGATCAGCGCCAGCTCCAGCAATCGCAATTTCAAGGGTCGGCAGGGATCGGCCAGTGGCCGGACGTTGTTGATGAGTCCAGCAATGGTGGCCGCAGCTGCCGTTAACGGTCGTGTGACCGATGTCCGTACTTTGATTTCTCCGTTTGCATCGTGATGGCTCTTTTTCCGACGGGTCTGATTCAACAGGTGAGTGGAACGGCCATCGCCATCCCCGGTGAAGACATCGACACGGATCGCATCATTCCGGCACGGTTCCTCAAATGCGTCAGTTTCGAGGCGTTGGGCGACCAGGTGTTTGCCGACGACCGTCTCGAACTCTCCGGTGAGCATCCCTTTGATCAGGCCCGTTATCAGGGGGCCTCTATCCTTGTGGTGAACGGTAATTTCGGCTGCGGTTCCAGCCGTGAGCATGCACCTCAGGCGTTGATGCGCTGGGGAATCCGCGCGCTGGTTGGGGTCAGTTTTGCCGAGATCTTCTACGGGAACTGCCTCGCCCTTGGCATTCCCTGTGCAATGGCGGCCCCGGAGCAGATCAAGGCGATTCAGGCGCAGGTGGATCGCGAGCCGGAATGCTCCTGGAGTCTGGATCTCGCCGGTTTGCAACTGACTTCAGCGGAGTTCAGCTGGCCAGTGTCGATCGATCCCGGTCCTCTGGACATGCTGCGCAGCGGTCGTTGGGATGCGACGTCCCAGCTCCTGGACCGTGGCCCCCAGGTTGCGGAATTGATGCAAATACTGCCCTACATCAACCAGTTCACCACCAAGTAACAGTCAAGCGCGACTCCTGTGTCTATGAAAGAGATAGGAGTCGCGCTTGGAGGTTAGATCTCAATGGCCCATTCGCTTTTGCGGTTGTTGTTGCCGCTGTTGGTTGTCGCTGGTGTGGCTCCTTCTGGGGCCGTGCCGCTTCAGGTGCAGCCCCATGATCCGTTGGATCGCAGCTGTCCTGGCTGTGATCTCCGCCAGGCTGATTTCCGTCAGGCCCATCTCATCGGTGCTGATTTTCGGGGCAGTGATCTGCGCGGTGCCGATCTGCGGGAGGCGAATCTGGAAGGTGCTGACCTGACGGGAGCGTTGCTGGAAGGTGCTGACCTGCGGGGAGCGAACCTCACCAATGCGGAGCTGGCCGGCGTGGACCTGCGCAATGCCGATCT
>NZ_JBGKDP010000172.1:0-6997 GCF_042954245.1 Parasynechococcus sp. | reverse complement strand
CCAGCAACGCACCAAACGCAATGTCGGTAGGCCAACAGCCGCTGTCATCCGGCGCACTTGCCGGTTGCGCCCCTCGGTGAGGGACAGCTCCAGCCAGCTGGTGGGAATTGCAGCGCGATAACGAATCGGGGGTGTTCTCTCGGGCAACTGCGGTTGGTCCTGTCCCTGAAACCAGCGCGCCTTTGCAGGCAAGGTACGCCGCCCCTGAACCAGAACGCCATCACGAAGCTGTTGCAGTTGATCAGTGTTGGGGGTTCCTTCCACCTGCGCCCAGTAGCTGCGCCAGTGGCCAAAGCGAGGGTCAGTGAGGCGCTTTTGCAGTCGACCGTTGCTGGTGAGGATCAGCAGCCCCTCGCTGTCAACGTCGAGCCGTCCTGCGGCATAAACTCCGGGTACATCAACAAAGTCGCTAAGGCAACGCCAGCGGCTTCCCTCCTCTGGCGTGAATTGACTCAAAACCCCGAAGGGCTTGTTCAGCAGCAGCGTCGTCAAGTCAGCTTGCGTTTTCGCGCATCCTCCACAGGTTGACCACGCCGATGGAGATCAGCAGCAGGCCGAGATCCAGGCTCAACGGGGGGAGAATCACGGCAAGGGGGGTGTGTCGGCGTTGGAGCCTAGGGGCTATGTTGTCTTTGCGGGGTGCAAGTGGCCTTCTAAACTGATTTCAGCAAGACAGAACTGGCCACCAGCGCATGATCGAAACCTCGGGCGTGATCGAGAAGGAACAGGGCAACGGGTTCTATCTGGTCACCCTCGAGCAGCCTGCTGGCCACCAATGCCTCTGCAGAGCCGCTGGAAAGCTCACCAAGTTCCGGATCAAATTGCTCGCTGGCGACAAAGTGCTTGTTGAGATCAGCCCCTACGACCTCACCCGCGGCCGCATCACCTACCGCGAGCGCAATGCCGGTGCTCCCGGCGGTCGTCCCGGCGGCAACCGTCCCGGCGGACCGCGCCGTCGCTGAGGGTCGCTGCCCTCAGGCGGCAGCCTGAAGACAAGCTTCAATCGCAGCTTTGAATTCACTGCGCTGCTTCACGCCGCGCCACTGCTCCACCATGGCCTTGTTGTGGAACAGCTGCACGGTGGGTGTACCTTTCACTCCGGCCTGTTCGGCGATCTCCTGATCCGCTTCAATGTCGATGACAACCGCTTGGGCGGATCCATTAAGTTCTTGAATCACGCGCTGCAGTTGGGGCTTCAGCACGTGGCAAGGGCCGCAGCTGGGTGAGGTGTAGATCACTAGCAAAGGCTTTGCGCTGTCGTGATACAGCTTTCGCAGGGCCAAGCTTCCCTTTTGCCAAAGCCCTTGGGGGTCATAGGTGGCTTCCGTGGTGACATCCACATTCACCGGGCGTTCCGCCACCGCGGGCTCCACCTGCTCACGCTGCACCTGGGTGGCCAGGTTGTGGTGACTCAGCCAGCGCTCCGCTGCCAAGGCCGCCTTGCAGCCACTGCCAGCTGCGGTGATGCCCTGTCGCCATTCGGCATCGGCCACATCACCGGCCGCGAAGACGCCTTCCATGGACGTTTCTGGCCGTCCCGGTTCCGTTTTCAGGTAACCCTTCCCGTCCAGATCCAGTTGCCCCTGAAGCAGATCGGTGTTGGGGGTGTGGCCGATGGCATAGAAGAGCCCTTTGACGGAGAGGGTGGTTGAACTGCCCTCGATGCGATTGCGCAGGGTCATTGACTGCATCCAGTCGTCCCCGCTCACGTCGTCGATTTCACTGTTCCAGTGCACCGTGATCGCGTCGTTGGCCAACACCCGATCAGCCATGGCGGCACTGGCGCGGAGTTTGTCGGAGCGCACCACCAGATGTACATGGCTTCCGTATTTGGTCAGGTACACCGCCTCTTCACAGGCGGAGTCGCCTCCGCCCACCACGGCGAGTTCCTCATTGCGGAACTGCGGTGTGGCGCCATCACAGATCGCGCAGGCACTGATGCCTTTGCTCCAGAAGGTTTCTTCCGAGGGAAGTTGGAGACGGTTGGCACTAGCGCCAGTGGCAATCACCAGGGCGTGGGTGCGGATGGTCTGTCCTTCGACCTCAATGCGATACGGCTTGGAGCTGAGATCAATGCTGTCGGCATCCGCTTCCAGTAGATGGGTGCCCCAACGCACCGCCTGGGACTTCATCAGGTCCATCAGGTCGGGCCCGAGCACACCATCAGGGAAGCCCGGAAAATTCTCCACATGGGTGGTGGTCATCAGCTGGCCACCGGGGATGCCGCCGCGCTGAAACCCAGTGATCAGAAACGGTTGCAGGTTGGCCCGTGCTGCATAGATGGCAGCTGTGTAACCGGCTGGCCCTGATCCAACGATGACCAGATTTTTGACGTGATCGGTACCGGCCTGACCCACCGTTTAAGCGAACTGACTATGAGTTAAATCTAAAGCCCTGCTGGAAGCCGGCGTGAGAAAGGGATTCAGTTCAAATGGATGGGATTTAGGAGAATTTTGGAAAACATTCAGATTTCAACTTGTGAATCGTTCGACCTGGGGTCGTGGATCGGTCGTCGTTTGCTCGGGTTGCGCGGAACTGCCAAAACATTGGCCTCAAGCATCTCCACGTTTTCACCGATGCATGTGATCCATTCGCAGAATTCTTGAGTTATCGCATAACTGTCTTCATAGCGCTCTTCCTTGTCCAGGACTGCGATGCGCGTGGATGCCCAGCCCGTTGCGACGACGATCCGGCGTTCCATTACTGTCTCCTCGATGTTTTTCAGGTTGGCGGATCGGGGGTCCCTTTCGGCCGTCCATTTGTACAAGTTCGCATTTCCTCTGGCCAATGCTGTGCTCAGCGCTGCAAAAAAGCGGGCAATTCGGGCGTTTTCAGCCGGATGACAGCGCAGGCTCCGTCCTCCACCGCTTCCAGGGGAAGGCTCGGTCCGCGCCAGGCTCCAACCCCTGGCTGCTCGTCCTCGGCCTCCTGCTCCTGAGGCCGCAGCACGTAGAGCCTGGCCACCGACCATGACCGGGCGTAGTCCATCAGCAGTGGGTCCGCTGGAGCAAGGATGAAGGATGCTTCTCTGGGAATGGCTTCGCGGGCGGCTAGTTCGGGTGTCATCCGCACGGCTCGAGTGATGCCTTGCACAAAACGGCTTCGGGTCACCACGGTGGTCAGGTAGGCCACCACCCGCAGGCGTGGCGCATCAAAGCCTTCCGCGCACATGTCGATGCTCACCAGCCAATCGGCCTTACCGCTTTGAAAGACGTTCAAGCGCTCCGTTGCTTGGGGGCTCTGGGAATGGATCAACTCCACCCGGTTGCCGTCGTCAATCAACACCCGGCTATCGGCCAAGTGGATGGCGCGCGCGCCAGCTTTCCCGTTGCTCCGCCGATAGGGGGGAAACGTCGCGGTCGGGTTGTCCTTTGTGGCTGTGTTTCACCCAGCCGTCCTGAAAGCGGAACTACAGGGGGCGTACATCCCCTGCGGCGATTAAGTCCCTGGGTTCAACGCAGAGGTCCGGACGGATCTGCTCAACCCACCCACCGTCATCCAGCTGCACGCGCATGCGACGGGCGGCGCAGAACGCCAGGTTGTCGGTACGAAAGGGGGTGCCCGTGAGCCCCAGGCGCAGCTGCACGCTGCCGGTCAGCTCCAGAAAGGTCTGCCCCCACGCGGTGGCGTCAGGCTCGTCGGGATCAACGCCGAGATGGTGGGCCTCATCGGCGATCGCCATGCAGGCGCTCAGGCCCCATTGCGCGAGCCGTGCCCCTAGAGCCTCGCGCTGGCGACCGGCATCCTGATACGTTACCAACAAGCCATCGGCTGTCTGGCTTTGCTCCGGCGGGCAGAGAAACTCCTCCAGCCGCAAGCCAAGACGCGCCGCGGCGAATTTCCACTGATTGAGGATTGAGGTTCGGTGGCAGAAGACCACGAAGTGGTTGAGCCGGCCTTGATCGCGCATGGCGCAGATCCCAGCAAGGCCCCGAGGGTTTTGCCTGCCCCTGGTCCCGCAAACACCAGCAGGTCGCGGCGGCTGCCCTCAAGCTTGAGCCTGCGCCGTAGCAGCTGGATCAGCTTGTTGCTGCCACTGCCTTGGTTGAACCTACCGGGTTTGGACCTCGCTCGTGTTTTGCCTGGCCGGGAGGTTGAAGCTGACGGCTGAGATATCACTTCCCGGGAAGATGAGTCTTTTTAACCATTCTTTTGCGCTGTGGCATTTCTACCGTCCGGCCATCAGCTCCATCGGGATCGGGTCCCGCCCATCGCCATGGCCCAACGTCGTTTCTTCAGCAGCCCCCTCGATCAGCAGCGCGACCAGCTCGATGGCTGCTGGCAACTCGATTGCGACATCGATCCGTTGATTCTTCGGGCCCGCGTCCTGCACCGCCGCGGAGAGGTGAACGGAGCCGCCGGCCTCGAACAGGAAGTGCTGCCGATCGTCTGATCCGGCAGCATGTCTTGAATCACGTGCGCCTGCTTCAGAGCGCTTCGGCGTGGTTGACCACCAGGTGTTCCACCTCTTCCAAGGCCTCCTCTGAGGCGGAGCGAGCTGCCGTGAAATCCCCCTTGGCGGTGTCCAGCAGCTGCTGAGCGAGCCGATCCAGCAGCTCCTCTTTGTGTTCCTCAAGCATCGCCACGATCTCGGTCTCCACCAAGGTGCGCACCGCTTGAATGCGCAGGTCGTCGTTTTCGGCTTCCGCGAAGGTGCCCTGCACGAGTTCCTGGATGAACAGGCGGTGCACTTCGCTGCTGCGCAGGAAGCTTTCCGTGGCGTTGATCATCCCGTCCACCAAGGTGCGATCGGGCTCGCTCTCGCCGTCGTTGAGCTTGAACTCCCAGTCGAGATGGCGTCGCTGCCAGCCGGCCGTGTGCAGGCTCGGCATCACGCTTTGCGAAAAGGTGTCGACGGAGATTTCATAAATCCGCTCCGCCAGCCGTTCACACCAGTCTTTGCCGTGCAACTGGAGCGTGGACTGCATGGTTTCCCGTTCGACGGCATGGCCACCGTGGTGGCTGTGGCAGAGGCCGTCGGGACACTCGATTGCGCTGAGACCCATGGGGAGCACAGAGGGTGCACTTCACGTAGCAAGAGCGACAGAACTGAGGGCCTTTCTTCAGGAAGGTTCCTGATCGCGAGAGGGCGACCTCGTAACCTCGCCTGGGTCGGTGGTTGTGTTCGCCTTGCCCAGACTTCTGATACCGGTGGAGTCGACACCGGGAGAAACCCGGGTCGCGGCAACGCCCGACACGGTCAAAAAATTCATTTCGTTGGGCTGCAGCGTCGCAGTCGAATGCGGAGCCGGTACCCCTTCCGGATACCTTGATCAGGCCTACGCCGAGCAGGGCGCGGATCTCATTGAGACGGGAGACACGTCGGCTTGGAGTCAGGCAGACGTTCTTCTTTGTGTTCAATCGCCGAGCGCAGCCACCCTGGCTCGCCTGCGGCAGGGGGCGCTGGTGGTGGGTCTGCTCTCCCCTTACGCCAACGAAGAGCTGAAGGCCGCCCTGAATCGCAGCGGCCTCTCCGCCATGGCGCTCGAGCTGCTGCCCCGGATCAGCCGGTCCCAGTCTGCCGATGCGCTGTCCTCCCAGGCCAACATCGCGGGCTACAAGTCGGTGCTGCTGGCCTCCGCCGCGCTCGACCGTTACTTCCCGATGTTGATGACGGCGGCGGGCACCGTTCAGCCGGCCAAGGTGGTGATTCTCGGAGCCGGTGTGGCAGGCCTTCAGGCGGTGGCCACAGCGCGCCGTCTAGGTGCCGTGGTGTACGTCAGTGACATCAGACCTGCGGTGAAGGAGCAGGTGGAATCCCTCGGAGCCCGCTTCATTGAGCCCCCCGAGATGGAGGACAAGCCTTCGGAATCCGGTGGCTATGCCAAACAGGCCTCCGACGCTTTCCTGGCGGCCCAGCGTCAGCAGCTGTCGGATCAGTTGGCCGAGGCTGATGTGGCCATCTGCACCGCCCAGGTGCCGGGCCGTCGCGCTCCGCGTCTGATCAGCGAAGACATGCTTGATCGGATGCGCCCCGGCGCGGTGGTGATTGACCTGGCCGTGGCCCAGGGCGGCAACTGTGCCGACACCGTTCCTAGCCAGACTGTGGATCGCAAGGGTGTGAAGCTGATCGGTGGTAACGACCTGCCCTGCAGCGTTCCCAATCATGCCAGTGCGCTCTACGCCCGCAACCTTGTGGCTCTGCTGGAGCCCACCTTGAAGGACGGCGTCCTCAGCCTTGATCCCGAGGATGAGTTGATTGCCGGCTGTCTGATCGCCCAGGACGGCACTATCCGTCGTGGCGATGTCCTTACCCCAGGTGCCAACTGATGTTTGTTGAATTCCTCTGGGTTCTCCTGCTTGGCAGCCTGCTTGGGCTGGAGCTGATCGGCAAGGTTCCCCCCACCCTGCACACTCCATTGATGAGTGGTGCCAATGCCATCTCGGGCATCACCGTGTTAGCAGCGCTCACCGCCATCATCAACGCCGACGACAATACCGTGCTGTTGCTGCTCGGTTCCGTCTCACTGGGCTTTGCCCTGTTCAACGTGATCGGGGGCTTCCTCGTGACCGATCGCATGCTGGCCATGTTCAGCCGCAAGTCTGCTCGCAAGGAGAACCGCTGATGACTGACCTTCTCAAATACGCGATCGAGCTGGTTGCAGTTCTGCTGCTGGCTCTTGGCATCAAGGGTCTTTCCAAGGTGCGTTCTGCCCGGGGAGCCAACCAGCTGGCCGCTGTGGCCATGAGCCTTGCGGTGCTTGGTCTGCTGATCAACTATCTCGGCACCAGCGGCATCAGCATCGCCGCTTGGACTTGGATCATTGCCGGAACGTTGGTGGGTGGCGTGCTCGGTGCCATCACCGCCCAACGGGTGCCGATGACCTCGATGCCAGAGACGGTCGCCCTCTTCAACGGCTGCGGTGGCATGTCGTCGCTGCTGGTTGCCTTGGCTGCGGCGCTTTACCCGGCTGCACTAGATGCGGCAGGCCCAGTGGCCGTGGTGTCGATCGTTGTCTCCGTGTTTGTGGGTGCGATCACCTTCACCGGTTCGATC
>NZ_JBGKDP010000171.1:0-2326 GCF_042954245.1 Parasynechococcus sp. | reverse complement strand
CAATCGGATCTCATCGGCGGAACGGGCCACACCGTCGGCCAGGATCGTTTCCACACGGCCTTGAAGGTCGAGAATCGCCGCCGCCGCCTTCTTACCGGCTTCAACACCGGGCTGGTGGTAGGCGTTGATGTTCACAAGTTCGCCATAGAGACCGACGGCGCGCTCGAACAGAGCGATCAAAGCGCCGAGACGGCGTGCATCAAAGCGGCGCATGCTGATCGTCATGCTCTGGCGCCCACCCTCGGTGAGGGCCGAGCGCGTGCCCTGCAGGAAACCATCGAGAAAGTCGCCGGGGCATTCCCCGTCAATCATGGGGATATCGCTCACGTCCTCGAGCACCTCGATGAAGGTGGCGAAGAAGTTGTCGACACCGTCGCGCAGTTGCTGCACGTAGGCGTGCTGGTCGGTGGAGCCTTTGTTGCCGTAAACGGCGATGCCCTGGTGAACCACCTCACCGTTGCGATCCAGGCGCTTGCCCAGGGATTCCATCACCAACTGCTGGAGGTAGCGGCTGAACACCTCCAGGCGGTCGCGGTAAGGCAGAACAACCATGTCGCGCTGACCGCGACCACCACCGGCCACATACCAGGAGGCGGCCATGAGGGCCGCTGGATTGCGGCGCAGATCCGCTGCACGGGTGGCGGCATCCATCTGGGATGCGCCAGTGAGGAAGTCGCGGATGTCGCAACCAATCAGAGCACCGGGCAGCAGACCAACGGCACTGGTGATGCTGGTCCGGCCCCCCACCCAATCGAACATGTCGAAGCGCTTGAGCCACCCCTCTGCCTGAGCCTGCTGGTCCAGCTTGCTGTCGAGCATCGTCACAGCAACAGCCTGACCGGCCCACTGGCCACCAGCGGCCTCGAGGCGATGGCGGGCCTGCTCCATGCCAAGGTGGGGTTCAGGGGTGCCCCCCGACTTGCTCACCGTCACCACCAGAGTGCGGTCAAGACGACCCTCCAACCCCGCCATGACGTTACTCATCCCGTTGGGGTCGACGTTGTCAAAGAAATGAAAGGGCAGGCCCTCGCCCGGGTTCTGCAGAGCCTTGATCATCAAGGTGGGTCCCAGACCACTGCCACCGATGCCGATCCAGAGCACATCGGTGAAGGCTTCGCCGTTGGGCGCCTTGATCGTTCCGTTGATCACATCGCGCCCGAAGGCTGCGATCAGATCGATTTCCCTGGAGATGTGCTGCTGCAGCTCTGAGGAGGGGGCGAGTTCGGGGGTGCGCAGCCAGTAGTGACCCACCTGGCGCTGTTCATCCGGATTGGCGATGGCACCGGCTTCCAGCTCCCGCATCGCAGCAAAAGCCTTGTCCATCCGTGGCTGCAGCTGCTGCAGATCAGTCGCATTCACGTGCATCCGGCTGATGTCGAGCCAGATGTCCAGATCATCGTGGTACCAGCTGAGATCGCAGAACCTCTGCCACTGAATATGAGCGTCGGAAGCGTTGAAATCCGGGAAGCTCATGCCAGGTAGACGATGCAGACCTGCCGAACGTATCCAGAATCTGACGGGATGCCTGCGTAAAAGGACACCCCAGCTAGTTTCATGTCGTCTTCCACTGTTCTCATATCCATCCCCCATGGCAGAGCCATTGCGATGGACAACAGCTTTTCTGGCGGTGGCAGCGAGCGTCTGCTTGGTCGGCCATTGGTCACAGCCGAACGCTGAGCCTGGCGATCAGGCGCCTGTTGTTGTGGAAGACAGGCTCGAGCCCACAGACTTTTCCCCCGAAGAACTGAAGCTGCTGCAACGGCGCTTCGGGGTGCATGGCCCCCAGACGCAGCTGGCCCAGCTGTTCACCAGCGGAGTTGATCAGCTCAAACCATTGCGCTCATCTACCCTGGATCGCCTGCGCGAGCTGAAGCCGGTGATCCTGCGCCAAGCAGCGGCACATCAGGTGAATCCGATGCTGATCACCGCCGTTCTATTTGATGAAATCCACCACGCCAAACCGGGGGAGAGCCTTCCCTTCATCGCCCATTCCGGTCTGGTGAAGACCCACGGACTCGCTCAGATCGGCGTCTCGGAAATGATCCATCAGAACCGGCTGCCGGCGAACCCAACGCAGGAGGAGATCAGCTGGGCCCGCAATCAATTGCTGGACCCCGAGATGAACATCACCCTTCTGGCGGCGAAGTTCCAGCGGCTGAAGCTAGCCCTTGGCCTGCCGGAGAGCTTGATGCTGCAAGCGAGTCGCTCTTACCTGGATGCCAAGGCGATCGCCACCCTCACCTATCTGCACAACGGAAAACTGGATTACCCGGCGCGTGTGCTGGGCTACATGCAGGACCCTGAGCTGCACGGGTTGATTTACGGC
>NZ_JBGKDP010000170.1:0-5400 GCF_042954245.1 Parasynechococcus sp. | reverse complement strand
CACGGTTTAAAACCCCATCAAGAGGAAGTGGGGGATAGGGGGAGCCCCCCGGGCTGGTCAAGCATCGATCCAGCACCGCAGATCGATGAAACAACTCCCGATACTACTGGCGCTTGGGCTGTTTGTCCCATCAGCAGCGCTGGCTTAGGTGGACGCCGAAGTGGCGGCCCAATGCCAAGAGGCCAGGGATTTCTATGGCTGCGTCAGGGCCCTTCACGACTGCGGCCCCGAGCTCCGATGACGTTGCCCCTCTTGCCGGCGTGATGGGGTAGGTGGCTGCAGGTCTGATCTCAGGCCCGACTTACCGCAACGCACCAACGAACCTCTCCCAGGGCATGAACCCGACCGAACTCGTTGAGGGAATCCTGCGAGGCGTCCTGCTCTGAACCGAAGCAGGCCCCAATCACTTGTGGCAGCTCGCCCGGAACCGATCAGAGCGGCTGGTGGCGGCGTGTTTGGTTTTGCGGCCGCTCACCCGCTTGCGCCAGAGCTTGAACGACGACGCTTTTATCTGTTGCTGCATCACTGCGATCACCTGCGGCTCGGAGAGTCCGAATTGAAATTCAATCGCCTCGAAGGGGGTGCGGTCTTCCCAGGCCATTTCAATGATCCGATCGAGATTTTCGCTGGGGAGCGTTGTCACCGACGCAGTGCACAGGGATTCGAACGCTAACTACGCATCAGGTCACGCAGAGGTCCCCGAGGGCCGCGAGTCGCGTCTGCAGTTTCGACCAGTCGAAACTGCGCGGATCCCCTCGTTCTCTGCCCAGATCCACATGGCGATGGGTGGTGATCGCCGCCGGCGGCAGATTGAAGGAGCGGATCCAACCGGATAAAACCAAGGCCAGCGCGTCGTATTGTTGAGTGGTGTATCCCGAATGAGAGCTATAGGCATTCGCTCCTGACGGCGGGGTTTCCAGGCTCAGGTGCAAGGCGAAGTTGTTAACGGAGCCCTTGAGCTTCTTGTTGGTAATCGCCCACTCCCCCAGAAAGGCGGAATAACCCGCGCCATAGGCACGACTCAACGGATCCACCAGATCCAGAACGCGCCCGTCTTGGCCCACCAATGTGTGGTAGCTCACCTGATCTTCATCCCGCGGATGAGGCGTCATGAAGGTATTCAATGCAGAGCTTAGCGAATAAACGGTTTCGTGCAGCACCACCACCCGCGGCGTGGCGTCGATCACACGGCCGTAGGCGTCCTTGTCGTAACGCTCACCAAAATTGGTGGGATCGATTTTCACGAACGCCCGCCAGGAACTCGAACGGGCATCGAGCTGGTTCAAACGCGACCGCAACGCGGTGTCCACACCCGAACACTGGCGGGCCAGTGGCGACCGCCAGGAGCGCGACTTCGGCGGTAACGGCACCGATGAGGAGGGGTTGTCCTCCCGTTGGCGACCACGTTCGATCACCACAGGAGACAGCTCCCCTTGATCCATCAACAACCAGCCAGTCAGTCCCAGAGCCAATGACCCCACTGCAGCAACGCTGATCGCGAGTGACCGGTGCTCATCAACGCGGTTACACACACCGCCCCAGCAATGGCTTAAACGATCTCGAACCATCGATCCCGCAACTGCCGTTGTTCCGTTGTGCACCCAGGATCCCAATCCAACACCCAATGGTCCACACCGGTGTCTGGGACAAGCTGAGTCTCCTTGAGCAGGCTGCGTCGTGAATAGGTGAGGCGTACACACTCCTGCTTCTCAAGCAGAACTGAAAGGTCACTGCTGCGACGCACCCGGTAGCCATTGATCGCCAACAGCTCATCACCCACCACAAGCCCTGCCCGTTGCCCGGGACTGTCTCGCCGCACCCGCTGAATCAAAGCGGCACCCTCAGAGTCCTTGAGAGTGAGTCCGTGGTCGGGATGCTTGAGCGGAACAGGGTCCATGCGCAGCCCCAGGGCCTCCACACAATCAATGAGGGGAAGAACCTCGGGCTGGTCCAGCCATTGATCCAGAAGATCCGTCGCAAGATCGGCATCCCACCGGGCCAGGGCGGCCTTGATGTCATCACGGCTATAGCCACGGGCCTGACGACCGGGGCCTTGCCACAACTCTCGCAGGATTGCGGCCATGGAATGGCCGCGCTGCCGCAGGCGCACATCCAGGCAGAAGGCCACCGCAGCACCGAGGCGGTAGTAGCTGATCTGGCTGTCCCGCGAGGCTGGCGTCGCCTTGTACAACTTGATCCACCCCTCACGGGCACTAGCCGCCAGTGACTGGATCGAACAACCCGGTGACATCAGCACGCTGGACAGCTCCTCCCCCAGATCCTTGAGCAGGGTCGGCCGATCTGAACACCCCGCCAGCAGGGGCAAGCTGAGGTCGAAATAGCTGGTGATTCCCTCGGCAAACCAGAGCCCCTCGGTGATCACCGCCTGCCCGTAGTCGTAGGGGCGCAGCTCAACGGGCCGCAGCCGCCGCACATTCCACTGGTGCAGGTATTCATGGCCAATCAGCTGCAACAGCTGCCGGTAGCCCTTGGGCTTGGCAAGGGCCGACCAGCTGAACTGCAGCACAGCACTGTGGTCGTGTTCGAGGCCGCCGTAGCCCTGATCGAGCAGTTGCAGAACCAGCTGGTAGCGGTCCCCTGCCGGAGGTGGGGTTCCCAACAAGCGACAGGTGGCGCTACACACCTTCTCAATGTCGCTGATGAAGCTCGGCGGCCAACCCATCGGCGGCGTGCCGATCAGCAGCAGCTCATGGCTCTTGCCCTCCACCGTGAAGGGTTCCGCCTGAAAGGGCCCCGCATGCAACGGGCTGTCCACGAGGGCATCGAAATCGGCAGCGACCCAGCTGTCAGCGCTGGCCTCAAGCGGCAGATGCACACACCAGTGCTGCGGGGCCGTTACGGCAACGTGGTGCGGTGACCAGCGGCAGCCGTCGATGTCCATCGCCACAGCGGCAAGGCAGAGCGAGGCGAAATCGGGATCCAGCAACCCGGTGCGGACGGTCAGATCCCGCGATTCAAGCTGATAGTTGAGCGTGAGCGGGCTCAGGTCCGGCAAATCGCTGAGCCACTGGTGCGGCGCCAAACGACGCACCGGGAGCTCCTCACCATTGGCCAGCAGCTGCAGGCTGTGCAGGTGTTGGGCATGATCACGCACTGTATAGGACCCCGGCGTCCATACCGGCAGTTGGAAGGTCTGGCGCTGGGTTTGTGGCGTCCACTGGATGGACACAGCGATGGTCTGCGTTTCGGGATGGCTCAGATCGAGCCGGATCTGAACCGGTTCGAACACGTCAGTGGGTCTGCAGGATCAAGTCGGCGGAACCCATGCCACCGAGGCGCACTTGGTCGATGGCGTGGAGGAGGGCGTAGCGACGGGTCACCCGCTGCAAGCACTGTTCAAGCCCCGGCTGGCGGCTGATCCGTTGGATGTCGCCATGCATCACGATCGTGCCGTCGTCTCGCTGGGTCCAGCCCAGGGGCATGGCTGAGCCTTGGGACGCGAGCACATCCACGGAATGGGAGTCGTCCGCGAATCCCTGCAATTCGGTCTTTTGCTCCACCGTGAAGCCCTCATCATAAAGGGCCTGAACCAGACGCTCGAGGTCGGTGAAGACAGTCGGCAGGATGGAGAGATGGGACATGGACCGAACCCCGCTTTGACAGACCCTAGCCACAACAATCGAGCTGACCAGGCCCCGCTGCAGCTGGGGGTGATGGCATCCGGAAGCGGCAGCAACTTCGAGGCCCTGGCCCAGGCGATTCAGGCGGAGGATCTCAACGCGCGGATCCAGCGGCTGGTGGTGAACAATCCGGGCTGTGGTGCCCAGCAGCGGGCGGAGCGTCTTGGCATTCCCGTATCGGTGCTCGACCATCGCCTGATCAAGGATCGGCGTGAGCTGGACGGCAAACTGGTGCACCTGTTTCGCGCCGACCAGGTGGAGCTGGTGGTGATGGCCGGGTGGATGCGGATCGTCACGGAGGTGTTGATCAGCCGCTATTCCGATCGTCTGATCAACATCCACCCCTCACTGCTGCCCAGCTTCCGTGGCATGGACCCTATCGGGCAGGCCCTCCAGGCCGGTGTGAAGGTCACCGGCTGCACGGTGCACATTGTCACCGAGGAGCTGGATGCCGGCCCGATCCTGGCCCAGGCCGCCGTTCCCGTTCTCGATGGGGATAACCACGCCAGGCTCGCCAAACGAATCCAGGAGCAGGAACATCTACTCCTGCCCAGGGCACTGGCTGACCTGACTCCAACCTGGCATCAGGGATAGAACGACTGCAACGGCAGCCCCGTCTCCGGGGCAAGGCCCGCCATCAGGTTGAGGCACTGCACGCCCTGCCCGGCCTGGCCCTTGATCAGGTTGTCGATGGCACTCATCAACACCAGCTGGCCTGTGCGGGTGTCCACCTGAACCGACAGCAGAGCACGGTTGGTGTGGCGCGCCCACTTGGTGGCGGGGTAGGTGCCCACCGGCAGGACTTCAACGCCGGGGTGGTGGCGGTAGATCGCATCCAGAACCGTGGTGCAATCCTCGGCGGTGAGACCGGGATCACGCAGGCGGGCATAAACCGTGGAGAGCAGACCGCGCACCATCGGCACCAGGTGCGGCGTGAACTGAAGCCGCACCTCCTGGCCAGCCACCTCCATCGCCATCTGCTCGATTTCAGAGGTGTGGCGATGACCGATCACGCCGTAGGGCGCGATGGATTCCGAGGCCTCCGCCAGCAGCATGGCCTCCTTTGGCACGCGACCGCCGCCGGAGGTGCCCGTCTTGGCATCGATGATGATGCCGCTCGTTTCGATCAGACCCTGCTTGAGGAACGGCAGCAGGGGCAGCAGGCTAGCGGTGGGGAAGCAACCGGGAGCTGCGACAAGCGTTGCGTCAGCGATGGCGGGACCGTTCCATTCCGACAGGCCGTAGACAGCACTGCTGCAGAGCTCGGCGTCCTGACGGTTGAGGGAGCCAGCCTCCTTGGCATAGACCTGCAGCCACTGGTCCAGAGAGCGGTAGCGGAAGTCGGCGGAGAGATCGACCACCCGCACACCCCGCTCCAGCAGTTGCGGTGCCAACTGACAGGCCAGGCCGTTGGGGAGGCTCAGAACAGCGAAATCGGAACAGGCTGCAATCCGATCCGGATCCGCCGATTCCACCGTCGGGTCATCCGGCAGAGGCAGAAAGGAGCAGACGGAGCTCCAGCGTTGACCAGCACTGCGTTCACCGCCCAGAAAACTCACAGACAGCCCGGGGTGGCCCTGGAGTAGACGGATGGTCTGCAGGCCGCCGTAGCCGGAGGCGCCGATCACAGCAACCCGTCCGCCCTTCAGCGTTGCCATCGCTGCAACCGCCGACGTTGTCTTGCCTGCCATTGAACCAACCAGCCAACGGTCGATCGTACAGAGATCAATAATGAAGTCATCTCCCGGCGACCAGGCTC
>NZ_JBGKDP010000169.1:0-6812 GCF_042954245.1 Parasynechococcus sp. | reverse complement strand
GGCCTGTTTCTCAGCACACTGCTGAGAAACAGGGTCTGCGAATGACAGCGATCGATTGGCTGCTTCTCGTTGCTTACCTCGTTCTCACCCTGGTGTTGGGGTTGTGGCTGGCCCGCCGCAACAGCGGCGAGGCGGATTATTTCGTGGCAGGCCGTCGTCTGAACGGTTGGTTGGCCGGCGCCTCGATGGCGGCCACCACCTTCTCCATCGATACGCCGCTCTACGTCGCCGGCCTGGTGGGTGCCCGCGGCTTGGCGGGCAACTGGGAGTGGTGGAGCTTTGGTTTGGCCCACGTGGCAATGGCCGTTGTCTTTGCACCCCTCTGGCGCCGCAGCGGTGTGCTCACCGACGCCGCCTTCACCGAGCTGCGCTATGGGGGAGCGGCGGCGGCTTGGTTGCGTGGCATCAAGGCTTTCCTGCTGGCCGTGCCAGTGAACTGCATCGGCATCGGGTATGCCTTCCTCGCCCTCCGCAAGGTGGTGGAAGCGCTTGGGCTGGTGTCGGGTCAACCCGCTGCACTGGGACTGACGGACACGGTCTGGCTCTTGATGGTCGTGGCCCTGTTTGTGATGAGTTACACCGTGGCCGGTGGGCTCTGGGCCGTCGTGGTCACCGATCTGGTCCAGCTTGTGCTGGCGTTGGTGGGTGCCCTGGCCGTGGCCGCGGCTGCCCTCCATGCCGCAGGAGGGATGACAGCGCTGTTGGAGCAACTGCAGGCGCTGCAGCGGCCGGAGCTGCTATCTCTGGTGCCCTGGACCTGGGATGACTCGGGCTTCCGCTGGTTGCAGGGCAGTGGCATCAGCATCCCGATGTTCACGGCCTACATCGCTGTGCAGTGGTGGAGTTTCCGCCGCAGCGATGGGGGTGGCGAGTTCATCCAGCGCATGCTGGCCACCCGCGATGAGCAGCAGGCGCGGCTGGCGGGTTGGGTGTTTCTGGTGGTGAATTATCTCGTGCGCAGCTGGCTCTGGATCGTGGTGGCGCTGGCGGCCCTGGTGCTGTTGCCGGCCGGCGCTGATCTTGAGCTCGGCTATCCCGCCCTGGCCGTGCAACTGCTGCCCCCCGTGGCGCTCGGACTGGTGGTGATCTCTCTGGTGGCGTCGTTCATGAGCACCGTGAGCACCTCAGTGAACTGGGGAGCCAGCTACCTCACCCACGACCTCTATCAGCGCTTTGTTCGCCCCTCCGCCGGTCCGCTCGAGCTGTTGCTGGTGGGACAACTCACCACGGTGCTGCTGCTCGTTCTTGGGGTGATCACCGCTTTGATCAGCGACAGCATCGGCATAGTGTTTCGACTGGTGATTGCGATCGGGTCCGGCTCCGGTGTGGTTCTGGTGCTGCGCTGGTTCTGGTGGCGCGTTAACGCGGCGGCGGAGCTGTCGGCGATGCTCTGCGGGTTTTTCGTTGGAATGTTCACCTCGGTGGTGCCCCTGGTGCGGATCGAGGATTACGGAGTTCGCATTGCAGTGATCACCGGTCTCTCCGCAGTGGTCTGGTTGGCGGTGATGCTGAGTACACCTCCGGAATCGGATGCTGTTTTAGAACGGTTTGTGCGGGCGTTTCGTCCCCCGGGTCCCGGCTGGTCACGCTTACGCCAGCGCTTCGGCGTCATGCCGATAGAGTCGTTGCCCGCCATGTTGCGGCGCTTCGTGCTGGCCTGCGGTGTGCTGTTTGGCGGTCTGCTCGGCACCGGAGGCTTCCTGTTGCATCAACAGTGGAGTGGGTGGATCGGTCTGTCGGTGCTGATCCTCTCGATCTGGCAACTGCGGCGGCGTGTCGATGCCGTGCTCTCTTGAGCAGAATGGTGCCTTGATTGGCGTGTTCCGGTGTCGTTTTTTCGTTCCACCCTTTTGCCGGCTTTGATTGTTCTCCTGTTCGCCCTGGCGTTGGTGGCCGTGAGTGCTCGCATCTGGCTTCCCGGTGACATGCTGGCTCCAGCTCCCATGGGTTGAGCCCTGGAATGGCTCCCCTAGCATCCCCACATGACTGACGATCGCAGCCAACAGAAGGACCGGGGGCTTTCCAATCTTTCCGTGGATCCTGATCTGCTGGCGCGTGAGCTGGCGGCAGAAGACGACGTTGATCCGCTTGATGCGATCCAGCTTGACGCCGCCGAGCAGGATTCCTCCCTGGAGATTGCCCGAGCCTGTGACCAGGGCCTGGTCTGGTTGCGTGGCAACCATGGAGAACGGCTGCAGGGCCTGCAGGTGTTCTGTGAACACCGTGATCCCCGGGCGATTACCCTGCTACTGCCCTTGCTCCAGAACTCCTGTCCGGTGGAACGGATGAGTGCCGTCTACGCTTTGGGCCGCAATCCATCGCCGCCGGCTGTTGAGCCGCTGTTGCAGCTGCTGCAGCTCGATGCCAATGCCTACGTCCGGAAGGCTGCGGCCTGGAGCCTGGGCAATTTCCCCGATGCTCCGGTGCTCAATCCGCTGATCCGGGCGCTGCAGACGGATGTCGCAGCGGTGCGCCTCTGGTGTCCAGGTTCGCTGGCGGAAGCCGGCAGCCGTTCACCGATCAAGGCCGACCCCGCGGCGGGGCAATTACTGGTGAGTCTGCGCATCGACAGTGAAGCGGTGGTGCGCAGTAACTGCATCTGGGCTTTGGGCCGTTTGATGGATCAGCTGGTGCAGCCGCGGCAAGCCGAGATCGTTGAAACCTTGGTGAGTGCCCTGCTCCATGACGGAGAGATCTCCGTGTGCGATGAGGCCAGAACCGCCCTCGAGCAGCTGGAGGATCCGCTGGTGCTGGAACGCCTGCAGGCCTTGATCAATGACGGTTTCATGCTGTAGCGCCGCTCTTCTAACGGCAAACGCGCAACATTCAGGGGTGACCCCCACTAGATTGCTGCGCAAGTCACGCTTCTTCGATGCCCCAAAAGACCATTCGTTTCACCATTCGGCCTGATGGCCGCGTGGAAGAACGGGTCGAGGGTGTTGCAGGTGACGCGTGCCAGCAGCTCACTGAAGAAGTGGAAGCTGCTCTTGGAACGGTTGAACGTCAGGAGTCCACATCCGAAACGTTTCTGCAGCCTGAGGTCCAGTCCCAGTTTCTTCCCGCTCATTTGAACTGATGTCGCACTTCAGCACCGTCAAAACCGAACTGCGTCAGCTGGAGCCTCTGGTGAAAGCTCTGGAAGACATGGGTTATGCCCCTGATCAGGGCGAACGCCCAGTGCGTGGCTACCGCGGTCAGACCGTCACGGCTGATCTGGCCATTGCAGTGCAAGACGGTGGTGATATCGGCTTCCGCTGGAACAGTGCATCGAAGTCCTACGAGCTGGTCACCGACCTCGATCTGTGGAAACAACAGATTCCTGTGGAACGTTTTCTCTCCAAGCTCACCCAGCGCTATGCCTTGAACACGGTTCTGGCTGCTACCACCAAGGAAGGTTTTCAGGTTGCCGAGCAGACCCAAACCGAGGATGGTTCGATTGAAGTGGTGGTGACCCGCTGGGACACCTGAATCCTGGCTGATCCTTCGTCTCACGCTTTTTCTGCTCCCGCCCGGCCGCTGGAGCAGGCCACCGGGAGGGAGCCTCTGCTCGGGGGGGACATGCGGGATCAGGCCGTCTGGGTGGATGAAGCCGTCTGCATCGGCTGTCGTTACTGCGCCCACGTAGCTGCTAACACCTTTGTTGTTGAGCCGCATTTGGGACGCTCCAGGGCGATCCGTCAGGACGGCGACTCCACCGAATGCATCCAGGAGGCCATCGACACCTGCCCCGTAGATTGCATCCACTGGGTTCCTTTTGAGTCGTTGGAAACGCTGCGGCAAAACCTGATCCGCCAGAATCTGCAACCTCGTCCCCAGGGTTGATGGCGCTTCCCACCTGCCGATTCGGCCGCACGGAGCTTGAGATTCCCCTGTTGTCTCTGGGGGGGATGCGTTTTCAGCAGAGCTGGACCGACCTTCCTGCCGATGAGATCACGTCTGCGTCGCAGACCCAGCTCGAGGCGATCCTAAAGCGCGCGGTGGATCTGGGCTTTCATCACGTGGAAACGGCACGGCACTACGGCAGCTCTGAGCGTCAGCTGGGTTGGGCCCTGCCGCGCACACCCGACCCCTCCCGTCTGCTGCAGAGCAAGGTGCCCCCCCGGCCCGATCCCGACGCCTTCGAAGCGGAACTGGAGCTCAGTTTTGAGCGACTGGGATGTGAGCGCCTGGATCTATTGGCCATCCATGGCATCAACCTGCCGGAGCATCTCGAGCAGACCCTTCAGCCTGGGGGCTGCATGGAGGTGGTGCGTCGCTGGCAGGCGGAGGGTCGCATCGGTCACGTGGGCTTCTCCACTCATGGCCCGACAGCCTTGATTGCAGAGGCCTGCGACTCCGGTGCCTTCGATTACGTGAATCTGCACTGGTATTACATCCGCCAGGACAACAGCCCTGCTTTGGATGCGGCCTGCCTTCAAGACATGGGGGTGTTCATCATCAGTCCCACCGACAAAGGCGGCCATCTGCACACGCCATCCCAACGGCTGTTGGAGCTGTGTGCACCGCTGCATCCCATCGTCTTCAACGACCTGTTCTGCCTCCAGGATCCGCGGGTGCACACCATCAGCGTGGGAGCGGCCCGGCCGGAGGATCTCGAGCTTCACCTGGAGGCATTGCACTTGCTGCCGGATGCAGCGTCCTTGATTGCGCCGGTGGATCAGCGGCTTCGGCAAGCGGCCGATGAAGCGCTGGGTCGTGACTGGATGGCCACCTGGTCCGTCGGGCTGCTGCCTTGGCATGCGACGCCCGGGGAGATCAATCTGCCGGTGTTGCTTTGGCTGTACAACCTGCTGGAGGCCTGGGATCTCGAAAGTTATGCAAAGGCCCGCTATGGGTTGCTGGGCTCTGGCGGCCACTGGTTCGCCGGTGCTAATGCCGATGGCTTGGATGGCGAGGTCAGTGCCGAAGAGCTGCAGAGCGTCCTGCAAGACAGCCCATGGCGTCAGCGCATCCCCGAGATTCTGCGCAGCCTCAAGCACCGGCTCAAGGGGGCATCCCAGATGCGCTTGTCGAGCGTCTGAGCCTTCGTCTTAGCCCCCGAGGGGATCCCGGCTGGGCGTTCCCACGCCCCTTGGGTAGCTGCGGGGGCAGAGGCCGTTCGGCTGCACCCGCAGCAGGTGACGCGTGCCGCGATCACCGGGCAGTTGTCGGTGCTGCAGCTCGATCAGACGGGCCTGCAACAGGCGCAGGGCCCTGTTAAACGGCATGGCATCGATGTCAGTCCACTGGCCCCGATACAGCAGGGCCTGGCCGTCGGTTTTCAGCAAGGGCACGAGGTATTCGGCCACCACAGGAGCTGCAGCCACAGCCCGGGCCACGGCGCGGTCGAAGCTGCTGCGGAAGTTGCGATCGCGCCCAGTGGTTTCGATTCGCTCGGTGCGGACCCGCACCCGATCGGCAAGCCCCAGGCTGCTGGCCATGGCTTCCACGGCGGCGGTCTTGCGCCCGACGGAATCCAGCAGGGTCATCTGTGCCTGCGGCAGGGCAATGGCGATGGCGAGACCGGGGAAGCCTCCCCCGGTTCCCACATCAATCCAGTGCTGCGGCTCGTCCGCTAACTGGAGTTCCCCTGCTAGCGGCCAAAGGCTGTCGAAGACCTGACCAATCCAGAAATCATCGCCGTCCATCAGGCGCGTGAGGTTGACCCGTTCATTCCAGCTTTGCAGCAGGCCTTGAAGTTCCACCAGCTGGTTGCGCTGCGTTTGCGATGGCTGCCATCCGAGGGCATTCCAGAACGCCGGTTCAGGCGCGGTGGCGGCCATGGCTGCACCAACAACTTTTCTTAGGATGAAGGACCGACTGTCCCCTGTGCCCGAAGCCCGCCCCAGCCATCACGAACGGCTTGGCGTACGCCCCGGGGTTGACGCCGAAACCTTGCGCCAGGCCTTTCGGCGCCAGTCCAAGGCCCTGCATCCCGACACCACGCAACTGCCGCATGAGCAGGCCAGCATTGCTTTTCAGAAGCTCAAGGAGTCCTACGACGTTCTGCTGCGCCAGAGCCAAGCAACCCTCAGTCTTGGCGCCCAGATGCCGTCATCGCCCCTGCAGAGTCAGTCCCGCCCGGATGCCTGGCAGGGCATTGGTCAACGAAGGCCTCTCTCCGGCGGGGAATGGTTCTCGCTGGCGCTGTTGAGCATCGCGTTGTTGCTCAGCCTGGTGCTGGGGTTGGGGGTGGCTCTTGCCCAGGGCCGCGACTGGCAGGTGTCGCCGAGTTGGCTGGCGGATGAGCAGACTCAGAACACATCCGTGCGTTCGCAATCTGATGGCCGCCCTGCCCCCGGAGAGCACCCCGCTGAATCAGCACTCTCTCCCGGCGCTTGAGGCCTGGCTTCAGCAGCTGGGTGCCGTCCGCATGGACGACAACCCCTGCCAGTGGATGCTTGAGCGTTCTGAGTGGAGGGCTCTGTTGCTGCTGGAACGGGAGGACCTCAAAGTGATCTGGCACCCCGGTTCCCTGGAAGCGATGCTGCAGTGTTCGCTGCCCTATGGCCTCTCCCGGGCCGACGTCGAGGCGGCGATTCAGGCGGGTCCCTGAGGCCACAACATTCAGAGCTGATTGAGGGCCATTTCCAGCACCGAGTAGCACTGCTCCAGCTGGGCATCGCTGATGCAGAGCGGTGGTAGCAGATAGACCACCTGGCCCAGGGGGCGGAGGAAGACGCCGTTCTCCATTGCCAGCCGTTTCAATCTCGGCCCCGCCGGGTTGAGGTAGCCGGAGGTTCCCTCAACAACGAGATCGAAGCCGGCCACCGTCCCCGTCATCCGCGGGTGTTGCACCCGCGGATGACGTGCCAACCGTTTGAGGTGCGGAC
>NZ_JBGKDP010000168.1:0-18547 GCF_042954245.1 Parasynechococcus sp. | reverse complement strand
TTGTGCATAGTGGCGATTATAACTCATTGCAAAAAGTGTCTAAAAGTTTTCAGCGTCTTGTTGAGTTACAGCAGTTGGATCGTGGGTATTGATGCGTAGAGATATTGTTCTTGTTTCTACAGCTGAATGGCATCATCCATTTTGGACGAATAAGCAGCATACGGCTCTTGCATTAGCTCGTCAGGGTTGTCGGATTTTGTATGTTGATTCGCTCGGTTTGAGGAAACCTTCGGCAAACTCTCGTGATCTATTTAGGATAGGTCGACGATTGTTACGAGGTCTGAGGCTTCCAGAACAAGTTCATGAGGGTATTTGGGTTTGCTCACCGCTTGTTATTCCAGCTGCCCGTTGGGGCTTGATTCAGCGATGTAATAAATTAATTTTGAGATTGTATTTATATATTTGCCAGTTCTATTTAAGGTTTAAGTCGCCAATGCTGTGGACTTACAATCCGCTGGCATTGCGCTTAGTTAATTCAAGAAATTATAGCAAGCTAATTTATCATTGTGTTGACGATATAGCTGCTCAGCCGGGTATGGATTCACCTCAGATAATCGTCTGGGAGCGCTTACTTTGCGAAAGTGCTGATATAGTTTTTGTGACATCAAAAAATTTATTGGATGCTCGGATCGAGTGGAATCCAGCGACCTATTACTATCCTAATGTTATCGACTTGAGTTATTTTAACTCGGTTGTTCAAGGTAAAGCTGTTGATCCGCCATCTTCATTGGCGAGAATTCCTGGGCCGCGTCTTTTGTTTGTTGGTGCTATTAGCAGTTACAAAGTCAATTTTGATCTATTGAGAGACCTGGCAGTTTTGCGGCCTCAGTGGTCCATTGTTTTGATTGGTGCGATTGGAGAGGGTGATCCTCAGACCGATATTCGTCTCTTGGCTGATTTGTCTAATGTTTATTACCTTGGACCTAAGGCGTACTCCGATTTGCTTAGTTATATGGTGTGCTGCGATATTGGACTGTTGCCCTGCCGTCTGAATCAATATACTTCCAATATGTTTCCAATGAAATTTCTTGAGTACTTAGCGTCTGGTTTGCCTGTTGTCAGCACAGTCTTGCCGTCTTTAAGTGAATATCGATCATTTTATGATGAGTGTAAATCCGCATCAGACTTTGTTGATGCGATAGAGCGTATTTTGACTGGAAAAACAATCTTTGATCATCGCGCTGTGCATGACTTGCTTATATCTCATACCTATGAATCACGCACTGTTAAAATGCTGAAAAAGATTGATGGGGTTCATGAAGGCTAATTTCTTTGCTTTTGATTCAATCAAGAATGAAGTTGTTAGACTTCTCTTTCGGTTTGGATTTGTGATATGGCTTTGGGCTTTTTTGTTTGCTCGAGTGCCATTGGCGGCGACACAAGACGTGTTTGGCCTTAAATCAAGGCCGCTTTTACTTCTTGACTGTCTGAGTGTTGGCTTTGCCTCGTTGGCTTTTTTGCAAGTCGGTTGGCGCCCTTGGAAAGTATTCAAGGCTCCCTTCGTGCGGCTTGTGGGTTTGTCTTTTGCTTTGTTTTGGGCTTTTTACTCGTTAAGACTTGGATTTGATAGCTGGGTTCTTTCTGTCGACCTGGTGACTCCTCCGAGCACCCTGCTCAAGCATTTCCTGACATCAACACTGATCCCGGCGCTTTGCTTGCCCTGGGTTGTGACTATGGCGTCTTGGGGATCTACTCTGCCCTTATTGGTTGGATTAGGTTCAATCTCTCTTCTTTTTGGGGAATTAAGTTTTGTATTTATCAGGGGTTTCGATGCCTTGATGAAGGTGCGATTCGCATTCGAGGATCTGAATCCTATTCCTGCGTCGCATTCGTCAGCGTCTCTCGTGATTCTCTCTAGCCTGTTTCTTTGGAGCGTTGTTCGCAATAATTCTCGTACGAGCCGGTTTTTTCAAGCTCTGCTTGGGTTGGTGGGCTTGTTACTGGGCTTGTTGGGCATGCAGCTTGCAATGACGAAAGGAGCTTTTTTGGCACTCATCCCCTTAGTGGTCTATTTGGCATGTTCTTTGTGGAAGCGTTTCCGGGTTCTTGGTTTTGCCGCTGTTCTTGGAGTGTCAATGAGTGCTGCCATGTTGATGTTTGGGGCGATGCGCCGCGGTCTTTGGTCAGCAGGATCGATCGGAGATAGAGTTGAATTAATCCGTCAGAGTATAGGAGTATGGTCTGATCATTGGTTCTTGGGCATAGGCTTTCGCGCGCAGAGCATTCTTCATTCTAATCTTTTGACTAGAGGAGATCATTGGTATCCACACAATTTTGTTGCTGAATCATTGTTGCTCGGCGGGGTTGTTCTCATGGCTATTATTAGTTCTTTTATTGTTTCTTCTGCATTTTCTGCCTCTTTCAGCGTTGAGGCTGACGGCTTCAAGGATGCGTTGCAGGTTCCACTGACGTTTCTCTGGATACAGGGTTTAGCTAGTGGCTTGGTTTCTGGTCATCTCGCTTTAATCCCCGGGCTTTGGGTTGGTGGTTTGTTGGTGGTTTTGAATCGTTACCGATGAAGAGTCAGCAATCTCATCGTCTTGTTCTAGTTTTGCCGTATTTAAAGGCACGAGGAACTGAAAAGCAAGCTTTGATGTTGAGCCAGGGATTAGTTTCTTTAGGTTGGGAGGTTTCATTAGTAGTCGTGATGGGATATGGCGAATCATGGTTGTACGAGGCGTTAGAACAAACTGGCGTCAAAGTTTTTAATTTGGGTCCCCCTTGGCATCGTGAGCGAAAGGGTGTTTCATGGTTGCGCCTGCCTCATTTAGTAAGGTATTTAATGCTTCTCAAGCCTGATGTGGTGATGAGCCGAGCACTTCTTGCAAATAGGTTTGTTGGATTTGCCTCCATGATTGCCTGCGTTCCATTTTTAGCCACGTATTCGGGAGGTATTTCTCCACCAGAAGATGTTAATTCTCGATCTAGATTGAGCTCTTGGAATTCTCGTTTGCAAGAGGTTATTTGGAGGGTCTTGCAAGGTTGGCCTGCAAAGCTCGTAACCGTATCTGGTAAAAGTGCTGAGCATTTGTATCGGCGGTTCCCGCATTCCCTGAAGTGGGTGATACCGATCCCAAATGGTGTTGCATGTTCTCCATTGCCAGAAAATTATCATCAAGAACAAAAAAGCGCCAGAGCTCAGAACTATGTGCGTATCGTTTTTGTTGGTTCTATTGAGCTTGTTCGAAAAGGGCTTGATGTCTTAATTGATGCTGTTGAGATCTTGGTCCAAGAGTCCGCACCTTTGTTTCGTCTCACAATTGTTGGGGATGGTCCTGATCTTTCTCTTCTCAAGGACCTTGTCATTTCGAAAGGTTTGAATTTACTCGTTGAGTTCTGGGGGGAAAGTGAAAACCCTCTTGATGTCATGCGTCAGTCTGATTTGTTAGTTTTGCCTTCCAGGCGAGAAGGCTTGCCCAATGTGATGTTGGAGGCGATGTCTTGTGGTGTTTGTGTTATTGCCTCTTCCTGTCCTGTTGGCCCCTCTGAAGTGATTTCTCACCGTGAGAGTGGATGGTTGGTTCGAGTTGGTGATTCTGTGGCGCTTGCTAAAGGTATGCGGACTCTGATAAGTGACTCGGTTTTGCGTGAACAGCTCGCCCAAGCAGGGTTTTCTTATGTGTCTAGGCAATGTTCAGCTGAAGTCATGACCCAGCGTTATGACTCAGTTTTGAGCTCTCTCAAAGGCTCTGCCGGGCTCGTGGCGAAATGACTGCCGTTGAAGTTATTATTCCAGTCTTCAATGATAAAAATCGTCTGAACTATTTATTGACGTCTCTTGCTCACCAAACTCTTGAGCCTCATTTATTCAGTGTCATTGTTGTCGATAACGGTAGTGATTCTCCTGTTGTCATACCTGTGGGTCTGCCCTTTTTCTGTAGGTTGATGTTTTGTTCATCTCCTGGCTCTTATGCGGCTAGAAATGTCGCTTGGCCAGCAGTACAAGCTCCTTGGATTGCCTTTACGGATTCAGATTGTTTACCTGAAAATACCTGGCTCGAAGCAGGTTTAGAGGCTACTCGTGTTGCGGAAAATGGGCGGTTTCCGCGTTTGTTGGCTGGAAGGATTGAGATGATCCCATCCTCAAGGCAAGCTGCTACATCTGCTGATCTTCTTGAGATTTATTTTGGAATGCCTCAGGAGCGTTATGTCCGTTGTGGCGGTTATGGAATTACAGCCAATTTATGGATTGAAACTTCCTTGTTAAAGGCTTTGGGGGGATTTGACGCGAGGCGAAAATCAGGCTCCGATCGAGATTTTTGTTTGCGAGCGAATCAACTTGGTGTGAAGGTAGTCTATGTCCAGTCATGTTCACTGCGTCATCCAGCGCGTAGCCGCGACGAACTGGCGGTGAAAGCCCGACGCTTGATCGGTGGCCGTGTTGATGCAGCGGGCTCAAATTTCGCTCGTCGTTTTGTGGCGTTACTCATGCATTTAAAACCGCTACTCCGAGAGAGTTGGGTATGTTGGTTTCTTCCGCTTCCCCTGTTGAAACGCCTTCAAATGCTTTATTTGATGTTTGTTTTGCGCATTGTTGCAATGCACGAATGGTGTATTCTCGTGCTTCGTTCTACATCAAGTCACCGTTGATTGTTTTCATTATGACTACTTCTGTGGTCAAGAATCTTCGGATCCTGCGCATGAGTTGGCAGAATGTTCTGCGTGTGGACCTGTTGGGGCTGCTCATCAGAGTCATGCTCACAAATGGTGGGTAACTCCCAGTCCCGAGGTCAGTTTTTCTTTTCTGTTTCTATGAACTTCTTGGCTGGTCTCAATGATGCCCAGCGTCGTGCAGTGGATCACCACGAAGGCCCCCTGCTTGTTGTGGCGGGAGCCGGCAGTGGAAAAACTCGAGCCCTGACCCATCGGATTGCTCACTTGATCGGTGAGCACGGTTCTGACCCAGCTCAAATCCTCGCGGTGACCTTCACCAATAAAGCTGCTCGTGAGATGAAGGAACGGCTCGAGCTTCTTTTGGCACAACGTTTAGCTCAAAGCCAGTTCAGCCAGCCCTGGAGCACCCTTCTGCCGGTGGAGCAGCGTCACTTACGTTCGCGCATCTATCACGAAGTCACCAAAGAACTCTGGATTGGCACTTTCCATGCGTTGTTCGCGCGGATGCTCCGCTACGACATTGACAAATTCCAGGACTCCGAAGGACTGACCTGGACTAAGCAGTTTTCGATTTACGACGAAACTGATGCCCAGAGCCTAGTCAAGGAGATCGTCACCCAGGAATTGCAGCTGGATCCGAAGCGCTTCGACCCCAAGAAGACCCGTTGGGCGATCAGCAACGCCAAAAACCAGGGCTGGTTGCCCGACCAGCTCGAGGCCAATGCCGAGGGGCAGCGGGGCAAGCTCACCGCCGATGTCTACCGGCGTTACCGCAAGGCACTGGCTACCAACAATGCACTCGACTTTGACGATTTGCTGCTCCTCCCGGTGCAGCTTCTGCAGCAAAATGAGCAGGTACGTAGTTATTGGCATCGCCGCTTTCGTCACGTTCTTGTGGATGAGTATCAGGACACCAACCGCACCCAGTACGACCTGATCAAGTTGCTGGTGACCGATGGCAAGGATCCTCAAGATTACGACGACTGGGTCGGGCGTTCGGTGTTTGTGGTGGGTGACGCCGACCAGAGCATCTACAGCTTCCGGGCTGCAGATTTCACGATCCTGATGGGCTTCCAGGACGATTTTGGTGACAAGGCACCAGATGAGACCACTCGCACGATGGTGAAACTGGAGGAGAATTACCGTTCTACCGCCACGATCCTGGAGGCGGCCAATGCGCTGATCTCCAACAACAGCGAACGGATCGACAAGGTGTTGCGCCCCACGCGTGGTGAAGGGGAATTGATCTCTCTGACCCGCTGTGATGACGAAATCGCTGAGGCAGAGGCGGTGGTGCACCTGTTACGCACGATGGAAGCGGCCAATCCCGAGCTGAGCTGGGGTGACATAGCGGTGCTGTATCGCATTAATGCCCAGTCCCGCGCCATCGAGGAATCGCTGGTGCGCTGGGGCATTCCTTACATCGTGGTGGGTGGACTGCGCTTTTACGACCGTCGCGAGATCAAGGACCTTCTGGCCTATCTGCGGCTGCTGGTCAACCCGGCTGACACCGTCAGCCTGCTGCGGGTGATTAATGTCCCGAAACGGGGCATTGGAAAGACCACGATTCAGCGCCTCACCGATGCGGCCAATCAGTTGGGGATTCCGCTCTGGGATGTGGTGAGTGATCCCGAAGCGGTGCGTTCTTTGGGCGGTCGTTCGGCCAAGGGGCTTCTCCAGTTCTGTGAACTGGTCAATGATCTGAAAGTTCGCAGTCGTGAGGTGGCTCCCTCAGAACTGATCCAGCAGGTGATGGAGAAAAGCGGGTATGTCAGCGAGTTGATCGCTGATGGCACTGATGAGGCCGAGGAACGGCGTCGCAACCTGCAGGAATTGGTGAATGCCGCTCTTCAGTACCAGGAGGAGAACGAGGAGGGTGATTTGGAGGGATTGCTGGCCAGTACAGCACTGTCCAGTGATGCGGACAGTAAGGACACCGCCGCGGACCGGGTCACTTTGATGACGCTGCACAGCAGCAAGGGACTGGAGTTCCCTGTGGTCTGCCTGGTGGGTCTGGAGCAGGGGCTGTTCCCTAGTTATCGCTCCCTCGACGACCCAGCATCTCTGGAGGAGGAACGACGTCTTTGCTATGTCGGCATCACCCGGGCGAAGGAGCGTTTGTTCATTTCCCACGCCAGTGAGCGGCGTCTCTGGGGTGGGATGCGCGAGGCGGCGGTTCCTTCAGTGTTTCTTTCGGAGCTGCCGGAGGCCCTGGTACAGGGGCACATTCCTCAGAGTGGTGGAGCGGCGCTCCGGCGTGAACGGCGCCTTGATCGGCTCACTCGTGTGGATCGGGACAAACCGTCATCGGCCCCTGCGAATGCGGTGCGGCGACGTCAGATAGCAGGGCCAGGCCCCGGTCGGAGCTGGCAGGTGGGTGATCAGGTGATGCATGCCAGTTTGGGCGTTGGTGAGATAACCCACACCTTCGGAAGCGGCGAGAAGGTGTCAATTGCGGTCAAGTTTTCGGGGATGGGTCCCAAGATCCTGGATCCACGATTGGCCCCCCTCGAGCCGGTAAAGGATTTTCCCTAAGTCAGGAATGCGTTGCTTCGTGGTCATGGCAGTAGCAGTAATTTTTTTTGTTCCTATGGTGTCAGTCTTGCCCTAACAACAGTGGCTTACTAAAATCCTCACTCGGCCTCCAGGGATGGTTGCAGGTTGCTTGCTCGAAAAAGTTTGGTCTTCTTTTTGCTTCTTGAATAATTACAATTGTTATCGGTTTTTTTGGTGCGGGCGAGAGCCCATCAGAGCGAAATCCGTGATGATCAGCCCATTGCCATGCACGTCCCGAAATGGAACTGCCCGGTGTACCGAATTATTTGCTTCAGGAGCTTCGGGGAGCTGGCGTATCACTTGGTATGACTCGGCTGGCCTTGGTGGGCGGCGTGGTTCGCGATCAGCTTCTGCATCAACGCTTTGATCGTTCTTGGTGCGGCCTTGCTGATTTGGATTGGGTGGTGGAAGGAGATGCAGTCGCGCTCGCCGCACAACTGGGCCGACGTTGCAGCTCAGATCGCTTGACGACAGTAAGGGAGTTCGGAGCTTTTGGCACCGTTGCTCTTCAACTTGATGGTATCCCCCTGGATCTGGCCTCGGCGCGAGAGGAGCACTACCCCTCCCCAGCGGAGAATCCCGTGGTGCGAGTGGGCACCCTCCAGGCCGACCTCGCCCGCCGGGATTTCACGATCAATGCCATGGCCTTCGATTTGATAGCGGGTGAGTTGATTGATCTCCATCATGGCCAGGAGGATTTGGCATCAGGCCAGCTCCGCTTTCTGCATTCGGGGAGTGTTCATGACGACCCCACCCGCGTGATCCGCGCTGCCCGCTACGCCGCTCGGCTCGGTTTTCATCTTGCGGAGGAGAGCCGAGCGCAAATCCGCAGTACCGTTCAGCACTGGCCCTGGGCTTGGAGCCAGGGCGATCCGGCATTTGCGGCACCCCCGGCCCTCGCCACACGACTGCGAATGGAGTTAGATCGACTTCTGGAGCGCGAACCCTGGTCACAGGCCCTGGACCTCTTGGAGCAGTGGCAGGCCCTGTCGCTTTTGGATGTGCAGCTTCAGCAGGATCCCCAGCGCACGCAGCGGCTCCACTGGGCCCGACGTCTGGGCCTCCCGTTGATGCCCTCTCTTCTCTTGGGAGCAGCGGACCCAGTAGCGGTCGCACAAAGGTTGCAGATTCCGGGCAAGCAACAGCAATGGCTGCAGCAGTGCGGGGAACTTCGCGACTGGCTGGTTGATACACCCCCACCTCTGGAGGCCACCCCGTCGATCTGGTCGACGGCCATCGAACAACACGGTTGGCCGCCGGAGGTGGTGGCCCTAGTGGTAACCCTTCGCCCGCAGCAGTGGAAACCGCTGCTGCGTTGGTGGGGGCGCTGGCGGAGGATTCAGGCACCCCAAACGGCGCGCGATCTGATTGCCGCAGGCTGGCAGCCGGGTCCGGCCATTGGTGAGGAGTTGCGTCGGCAGCGCAGCGCCGTGCAGGACCGCAGCCGATGCCACGGCGCTTTCGAGCGATGAGCTGTCAAGAGTTTTCAGCCCAGCTTTTGGCAGCCTGCTGGCGATGTTCCGGGAGGACACCAATTCCCCAGCTTACTAAGAATTACTCTAGCTCTGGGGTCATCTGCTCGGTGGCCTGTTGATGGTGCGCTGCCGATTTGAAGCCATTTGCTGTTCTGAGTAAGCCTTTCAAATACCATCACGCTGTCCGGTTTGAGGTATTCGGGGTGCTGGAGAAGCCGCCTTTCAACAGCTCAAGGCCACTCGGATAGGTAGGGATTTCAGAGCCTTTTAGTCAGATGTCCGAGCGAGCGGTGCCCAGCGTTTTCCTGTTTGAATTGTCATAGGCGGCGTTCTTAGCCATTGATTTGTTTCATGGCGTATTGGTGAAAAATTTCTTTTTACGGTTATTAATGGGCAAGTGCTTCCCTCATGCGAAGACGAAACTGATCTTCGGGAGGTGTTTGCTGCCCTGCAACGGCGTTGGTTCCGGGTAGCGGGTAGTGGCCTTCTGGAATTGGCTCTGGCCGTAGGAGCGGTTTCACTTAACCCACGCTCAGTTCCACAAGTGCAGGCCAGCCTGATCGTGAATGTGGCCTGGATTCCATCCTGTTATGGCTAGCTGCGCCAAATCAATGCATTTGTTTTGCACCCGAAACAGCCGATGATTTGTCCTGCTGAGGTTGATTAACTCCGCTTAAGGCTTAATCAGCTTACTAAGAATTTTGACCAAGTTGGTTATAAGCTTGAACAGCTTGCATTCGATGCCAAAGGGAGAGAGAAGAGCGGCGCTCAGCTTGTTTTAAGCCTTACCTCTTTCGCTGATCAGCTTTCTGAGGGTTCTGCACCGCTCGCCCAAATCCAGCAGGAAATGACAGAACGAGTAGCTGAGGAAGCTATGGCCAATGGCTTTGATTCTGATTGGATCTTTGTTGAAGAGCCAACCAAGACTGTTGGCCAAAGTCGTTCACTCCCCCGTTCACTTGCCCTTGGCTTGCTGGGGGGTCTAGTGGTGGGTGCTGGCAGTGCGTTGATTGTTGATCGGCGCAGTAACCGGATGTATTCCCCTGCGTAGCCTCGATCATCCCCTTCGCCTTGGCTTGCCGGCTGGTCTTTGGACTTCTCCGGCCGTGCAGGTGTTGGTGGGTCAGCTGGCCACCCAACTTGACCAAACTTTGTCCTGGAGGGTGTTGAGCATTGCCCGCCAACATGAAGCGGTGGCACCCCTGACGCAGTTGCAGCAGCAGCCAGGCGGGCCTGCCCTTCAGTGCTGTAGCGCCGATTCTTTGCTGGCGGCCGTGCTGCGCATGTCCCCCCCGACGGACCTATCGGTTTGCTGTTGGTGGCGGAGCCTGGATTCAATTCCGCCAGGGCTCTTGAGGAAGCACGTTTGTTGGTCAGTCAGATGAGCAGTGTTCAGGCTGTGGGGGTTGTGCTCATCGGTGCGCCGCTGCCTGAGGAGCTCAGTCCATCGGCGGCTGGGTAACTCGGCCAATGGCGTGCCAACTGTGATCCGGTTGGTCCAGCAGGGCTGCAGCAAAGCGCGGGGTCACGCTGATCAGCAGTGGCCCGCAGGTTTGGGGATCAACGAGGAGCTCCAGAAAGGCCCAGTGACTCGTGCCGCCAGCTTTGTGTTTTCCCAGGTGGATGAAGACGGGAGCAGGCTGTCCAGCTGGTGCTTGGGGATCAAGGAGTGACCAGGCACGGCGGTTGGCAGGGGCGAGGCTGCTGGCATGGCCAGCGGCCAGAAGTTCCAGTGCCCCAGGCAGAGCGGGGATGCGGCTGGCGTCGAGCTGGATCTGCAGCGGCTCTGAATCATTGGCTGTGTCACCGAGCATTTCACCGAGGTGGCCCAGCAACCCGAAGCCTGTGATGTCGGTGGCGGCATGAAGTTGGCCAGGGTGTTGCTGCTCCAAAGCAGTCAGCTGCTCCACTAGTAGGTGCTGGCTTGTCTGCATCTGGGTGAGAGCGCTGTCGAGGTCCGCCGGTGCGGTAGCGCCTGTCATGGCCGCAGCAAACAGCACACCAGTGCCGAGGGGGCGACTGAGCACAAGCTGGTCGCCAGCTTTGAGTCCGCGCTTGGGCCAAAGCTTGTGGCTCGCTGCCCCCTGCACGCTTAGCACAAGCTGCAGGCCAAGACTGCATGGCTCGGGGGCTGGATTGCGGTCTTCCAGGGTATGCCCACCGATCAGCATGGCTCGCTGGGGATCGAGCGCTGAGCGGATTCCAGCGATGGACTGGGCTAAAAGGTCTTGCTGAGTGCTGCTAGGGGCCAGCGGCAGGGTGACGACCGCTTGGGCCGATTGCACTGAGGCGCCACAGGCCCAGAGATCGGAGCAGGCATGCAGGGCGGTGAGACGGCCATTGAGCCAGGGATCACTGATCAGGGCTGGAAAGCCATCCACGCTTTGCAGCAACGCTTCTCCTGTTCCACGTGCCTTGGTTGGTAACACAACGGCATCCTCCGGGGCTGTGGCCAAGCCGCCCACCCCGGCAGTGGATAGGGCCGCTTCCAGGGTGGCGGCGGGGAGTTTGGCGGCACAGCCGCGGCACAGCATCCGATCACCATTGCTGATTGCCTCTGCTTTGCCCATGACGGAAGGCTGGAAGCGCTGCATGAAGCGTCGGTCGATGCTTTGCTTCCAGCGCCAGAGCAGCGGATGGGGGCCGAGCAGGATGGATCCCCAAAGCGCCCAGCCGGTGGGTTGACCTGAACGGAATCCACCCAGCAGTTGCAGAGCTTGTTGCTGGGGTGTCCAGGGCTTTAGCCTTTGTTCTTGGTAAGCAGCCTCGAGGTTGCGGGCCAAGGGTATGGCCGCCCGCACCGCCCACACCCCGGAGGGCGGCCGTGGGCAGGCGTCGATCACGGCGCAGTCGCCGCTGGCAAAGATCTGTGGATGACCTATCACCTGGAGTCTGCGTGTGGTGCGCACACGGCCGCTGTCTTCAATGCAGGGCAAGCCGCTGGCGGCGAGCCAGCCTGGTGCGCAACTGCCGCTGCAGAGCAGGCCGGATGAGATCGTTGCGGGAAGGGTGTTTGCTGGAGCATCTGCAGGTTGGTGCATGATGCGCACTTCAGCAGCCTGAATGGCTCTGGCGAGCCGTGGATCGAGATGATCTGCTTTTGCCAGGAGGTGGATAGGGCGCGTTGGCCATCGGTGCCTGAGGGCCAGGGCGACTTCCACACCTGCCAGACCGGAGCCCACTACATGAAAAGGGTCCGAGGAGTTGCCGTCCTGGCTTTCCAGGAAGGCCAATGCCGGCTCTAGGGGCTTGATCGGAACCACCCTGCCTGCGGGTAGTGACTGATCAGGTGCTACGGGGCGGCTCATGGCGCCCACATCCAGGCTCAGTTTAGTGAAGCCCAAAGGCAGTCGATCCTCGAGAAGGAGGGTTTGATACGTGAGGTCGATGCCCTGAATCTCCGCCTCCACGAAGGCCACGTCTGCATTTGTGGCAAGCCGACGCAGATCGATGGCGGCCTGGTCACGGCTATAGAGGCCAGCGATCAGTCCCGGCACCATGCCGGAGTAAAGCGTCGTACTCGAGCGATTCACCAGCGTGATCAACCCCTTCGGTCGTTGCTTGGGACGCATCGACCAACGCTGCAGCATTAAGGCATGGCTGTGCCCCCCACCTGCTAGCACCAGCTGGGTGGCGAGGGTCATAGTCGTCGATACCCCTGAGGATTGGCGGATTGCCAGGTCCAGCCGTCGCGGCACATTTCGTCGAGGCAGCGCTTGGCTGTCCAGCCCAGTTTGTGCTCAGCCAACTGCGGAGAGCATTCCAGGCGCGGTACATCGCCCTCTCGCCGGGCACAGATGGTGTACGGGATGGTGATGCCGGTTGCCTGCTCGAAGCCACGCACCACATCAAGCACCGTTAGGCCGGTGCCGGTGCCGAGGTTGAGGGTAAGTGCGGTCTTTGGCAAAGCTCTAAGCAGATGCTCGAGGGCATGGGCATGGGCTTCGGCCAGATCCATTACGTGGATGTAATCCCGAATGCCAGTGCCATCGGGGGTGGGGTAGTCGTTTCCGAAGACCTTCAGGTTTTCAAGCCGCCCGGCGGCGATCTGGGTGATGAACGGAAACAGGTTGTTGGGGATCCCGAGGGGGTCTTCCCCGATACGCCCGGATGGATGGGCGCCCACCGGATTGAAGTAGCGGAGGTTAGCGATGCGCCAGGAGCCTTTAGCCGCTAAAGCATTGAGTAACTGTTCCACTGCCAGCTTGCTCTGCGCATAGGGATGGATCGGCGCTGGAGCCATAGTTTCCACGAGCGGAAACTGTGTGGGTTCTCCATAGATGGTGCTCGTGCTGCTGAAGACCAGTGTTTTGCAGTGGGGAGCCATGGCTGCAAGCAGAGCCCGGCTCCCGCAGACGTTCACATCCCAGTACCGCAGAGGGTCTGATACGGATTCCCTCACGGACTTGAGGCCGGCGAAGTGGATCACCGCGTCGATTGGCGTTCGAGCTGTTTGTGCGTTTTCAAAGAGTGCCTTGAGTAGCCTTGTATCGCGTATGTCTCCCGCTACACATTCGATAGAGGCTCCTCCAAGTTCTTGTGCCCTTTCGAGAGCAACCGGTGAGCTGTTAGAGAAGTCATCGAGCACCACTAGTTCATGGCCAGCCTCGAGCAGCGCTACACAGGTGTGGCTGCCGATGAAGCCGGCGCCTCCGGTGATGAGTAGGTTGGCCATTCATTTGCTTTCCAGTGCTCAATTCTTACCTCAGTCTCATCTCCTGTCTGCCGACGTCATTGGGAGTTCGAATGACTCGTTCGAACAATTCACGGTTGAGGGACCCAGCAGGGGCATGCCTAGGATCTAGCTATTGCATTCGAGAATTTTGGGTTTTGTTTCTGATTGCTGCGGCTGAAGGTGTAACGCTGAGAGTAATTCCATTTTGAGATCCTGGAATTCTTTTGCGATTTCCTTCGGTTTGGGAGAACGTTTTTCCTGATTTTTCATTCATTCGACTCGCACATGCCTCTTCATGCCAATGTTTCAATTCATCCCACTGCCCTAGTGGATGATGGCGCTACGATTGGTGCCGGTAGCCGGGTATGGCATTGGGTGCATATCTGTAGTGGAGCTGTTATAGGCGAGGATTGTTCCTTTGGTCAGAATGTTTTCATTGGCAATAAAGTTCGAATCGGAAATAACGTCAAGATTCAAAATAATGTGTCTGTGTATGACAATGTGGCTTTGGGAGATGATGTTTTCTGTGGGCCAAGCATGGTGTTCACCAATGTATGTAATCCTCGCTCAGCAGTGAGTCGCAAAGACGAATATCGCGACACGATTGTGGAGAAAGGGGCAACGCTTGGAGCGAATTGCACGATCGTATGCGGTTACCGGATTGGCCATCACGCCTTCGTGGGTGCTGGAGCTGTGGTGAATCGGCATGTGAGGCCCTTTGCTTTGATGGTTGGGGTGCCCGCCAAGCACATTGGCTGGATGAGTTCCTATGGCAATAGGGTCGATCTCCCACTGGAGGGCACCGGTTCCTGGACCTGCCCCCATACCGGTGACATTTACCAACTTTTGGATCAACATCTCATACGTTCATCCGGTTGAGCGATGAAGTTCATTGATCTGGCGGCGCAGCAAAGCCAGCAGTTGCCTGACGGGATGACTGTTCGTGATGCGGTGGACTCCCGCATTACTGCGGTTCTAAATCATGGCCGCTATATCCTTGGGCCCGAGGTGGAGGAGCTGGAGACTATCCTCTCTGCCTACATAGGAGTGAACTACTGCATAGCGGTGGCAAGCGGCACAGATGCACTTTTGATAGCCCTGATGGCCCTAGGGGTGCAGGACGGTGACGAGGTAATCACAACTTCTTTCTCTTTCATTTCTACCTCAGAAACCATCACTCTCTTGGGTGCAACGCCGGTGTACGTAGATATTGATCCGGTCACTTACAGCCTGGACGCAGCCAAGCTGGAGCCGGCGATCAGCACGCGCACTAAGGCGATTATTCCGGTGAGCTTGTACGGTCAGCCGGCTGATTTTTCTTCCATCAATGGGATTGCTGAGCGGCATGGTTTACCGGTGATTGAGGACGGTGCCCAGAGCTTTGGCAGCATGCAAGATGGACGTCGCAGTTGTGGTTTGAGCACTATCGGCACCACTAGTTTCTTCCCCTCTAAGCCTTTTGGAGGGTATGGAGATGGCGGAGCTTGCTTTACCGATGATCTTGAGTTGGCAGATCGTATGAGGCGGGTTTCGCGCCATGGCCAGGCTCGGCGCTATTCCCATACCGATGTCGGTGTCAATGGTCGGATCGACACTCTGCAAGCTGCTATTTTACTGGGAAAATGGCCCAACTTTGCTAAGGAGGTTGAGGATCGCGGTCGTATTGGTGCTGCTTACAGCCGCAAGCTTCAAGCTGTTGGGGTCACGACTACGCCTCACTTGTCATCTGGAAATACCAGTGTGTATGCCCAATATACCGTGCAGGTGGATCAGCGGGTCGAGGTGCAGGCTGTATTAAAGGAGCAGGGAATTCCCACAGCTGTGCACTACCCCACTTTACTTTGCCAGCAACCAGCCTTGCATTGCAAGCACAGCCTCTGCAGCTACGGGTGTAATACACCCATAGCTAAGGCGGCCAGCGAACGAGTGTTGAGTCTGCCCATGCATCCTTGGCTCAGCGATGCTGACCAAAACCGTGTTGTGGATGAGCTGGTGAACGCCATGCAACAAATAAAAATTTCTGCTTCAGTATGAAGAGCTTTTCTCCCGACATTATCCATCAGGTGGAGTTGCTTGAGAAACTGCACAGCCGTCAGGCTGTAATTGGCATTGTGGGTTTGGGCTATGTGGGCTTGCCTCTTTCGCTCACTTATGCCGAGGTGGGCTTTCAGGTGCTGGGTCTTGATATTGATCAAGCCAAGGCGGATGCCATCAATCAGGGCCAGAGCTACATCAATCACATTGATAAAACGCGGGTGGCACAAGCTAGGCAAGAGAAACGGTTGGAAGCCACTATTGACTTTTCCAGGGCTGCCGAAGTCGATGCTTTGATTCTGTGTGTGCCGACACCTCTTAATCAATATCGCGAGCCAGATCTGAGCTTCATTCGCGCCACGATGTCGGCACTGCTCCCGTATCTGCGTCCAGGACAGATCTTGAGTCTGGAAAGCACAACCTATCCAGGCACTACAGAAGAAGAGTTACGCCCGTTGATTCAGCAGCGAGGATTCATTGTTGGCCAAGATATCTTCTTGGTCTATTCACCGGAGCGCGAAGACCCTGGCAATGCCCACTTCAATACGGCCATGATTCCAAAGGTGATGGGAGGAAGTACGTCTGCATGCAGCGAGGTTGGAGTTGCGCTCTATGAACAAGCAATTTCTGAGGTGGTGACAGTGAGCAGCACTCGTGCTGCTGAAATGACTAAGTTGCTTGAGAATATTCACCGAGCTGTGAATATTGGCTTGATGAATGAACTTAAACCTCTAGCCGATCGGATGGGGATCGATCTGTATGAAGTTATCCGAGCTGCGGCCACCAAGCCGTTTGGATTTGTACCTTACTATCCAGGTCCAGGTTTGGGCGGCCACTGTATACCGATCGACCCCTTTTATCTCACCTGGAAAGCACGCGAATATGGCATGCATACGCGTTTTATAGAACTGGCTGGTGAAATCAACTCTGGAATGCCTTCATATGTTGCAGATAAAATAATGGATGCTCTAAATAAAGTTGGTAAGCCTCTCAATGGAAGTAAGGTATTGATTTTGGGGATTGCATATAAGAAAAATGTGGACGACATGCGCGAGTCTCCTTCTGTTGAGTTAATGGATCTTTTGCAACAAAAAGGCGCTGATGTGGCCTATAGTGATCCATTTTTTCCAAACTTTCCAGTGATGCGAAGGTATAATTTTGATCTTCAAAGTGTTGAGATTTCCGCTGAAAGCCTCAAATCATTTGATGTTGTTGTTCTGGCAACCGATCATGATACCTACGATTACGATTTAATTGAAGCATCTAGTAGTCTGCTTGTCGATAGCAGAGGCCGCTTTGCCTCTAGTGCAAAAATTACCAGGGCTTGACCTGATGGTTTCTTTGTCGTATTCAATCTATGATAAATCAACTTTCTATTGGCACTATGGGCGACAGTTTAATTCGAATTGCTTTAGTTGGCTGTGGACGTATTAGCTGTAATCACATCAAAGCTATAGCTCTTCACTATGAACGAGCTAAGCTCGTTGCTCTCTGCGATAATCAGCAAGAAAGGCTGTATAACGCTCAGGAATTAGTTTCTGATGTTATGCAAGAAAATCATTCTGTAATACAAAATCCGAGGCAATTTCTTAGCTATGAAAGCTTGTTGAAAGATATTAAATTAGGTACTATAGATGTTGATTTGGTTGTGCTTACCACACCTAGTGGATTGCATGCTGCTCAAACTATTTCAGCGGCAGAGGTTGGTGTGCATATTTGCACAGAAAAGCCGATGGCAACGACTTGGGAAGATGGTGTTTCTATGTGTAAGGCTTGCGATAATGCAAGGGTCCGTTTATTTGTTGTTAAACAGAACAGGTTTAATAGTACGTTGTCTTTAGTAAAGCGACAGGTCAAATCTGGTCGCTTTGGTCAATTAGCAATGGTCTCCGTTAACGTCTTCTGGCAACGCCCGCAGAGCTATTACGATCAGGATAGTTGGCGAGGTACTTTGGATTTAGATGGTGGAGCTTTGATGAATCAAGCTAGCCATTACATTGATCTTTTGGATTGGTTGGTCGGCCCAGTAGAAAACTTAAGTGCATCGATAGCAACTATCGGAAGAAATATTGAGGCCGAAGATACAGCTGCTATACAGTTGCGATGGCGTAATGGTGCTTTAGGCACAATGGCGGTAACAATGTTGACTTATCCAAAAAATCTTGAGGGATCAATTACATTACTAGGAGAGACTGGCACAGTAAAAATTGGCGGTCCAGCAGTTAATCAAATTGAATATTGGACATTTGCTGATAAAGCACCAGATGATGATTTAGTGGCTCAAGCAAGCTATGAGACTACTAATGTATATGGATTTGGACATCCATTGTATTATGAAAATATGCTTGACGCTTTGCAAGGAAAGTCTATGCCAATGTGTGATGGCGAACAAGGTTTACGTAGTCTAGAACTAATTGTAGCAGCGTATCAATCGGCGAAAAATAATCGGACTGTCAACTTGCCACTATCGAAGTAAATACTTTAAAATGATGATCTTTTTTCAAGCGAAAATATTTATTTCTATAGACCCTGTAAATATATGATTACCAAATATGTAGCTGCGTTGAAAGATGCTGATACTATAGTCATCATAGGCTCCAGTCCTATTCTCCTCCTTACAGCTATTTCTCTAGCAAGAAGAGGGAAAAAGGTATCAATTATTTCCAGTAACACTGAGTGGGGTGGTGCCTGGAAGTACTCATCTTTTGATAATAATTTTATTGATATTGCATGTCATTTACTCGAAAGTAATAAAAGAGTCCATGATCTTTTAAGAGCCTATAATGTTAATCTGAGAAAATGCACTTTAGGAAATGAAGCAGTCAAATATATAGCCAATTCAGAAAAAGAGAATGCTAATATTTTTTTATACCATTCTAAGTTGCAAGTATTGCAGGAAATGTTTACTAGGTTTAGACGGCTAATATTTGCATTTTTAAAATACTTAATTAGTTCAGATGCAGAGAAAGGCTTTAGTCTAGAAACTGCTTTAAACGAGTTAATTATTTACTTGCGCTTTCGTGCTAGCCAATTATTTAATCTTGAACCTTTACATATTCCTTCAAATGGCTGGTCGAACTTCGTAATTGATCTCACTAATGAAGCCAGGCAGAATAGTGTTCATTTTATAGATGACTTTGTGTCTGATATAGAAGATCGAGGATTATTCTTTGTTGCAAAAACTAATAAAGAA
>NZ_JBGKDP010000167.1:0-10619 GCF_042954245.1 Parasynechococcus sp. | reverse complement strand
CAACAGAACACCGGCCTGCTGGTCAAGCGCCTCTCGCTGCTGGCGCAACTGCTGTTCGATCTCCCGGCGGGCGCGACGCTGCTCCCGCTGTGCCGTGGCCACATCATGGCCCGACAGTCCCCACAGCCGTCCCAACAAAGCGCGGTCATCGGCCCCACCACAGGCCTTGCCGAAGACCACCGTCTCAGCGGCGATGCCGGCCTGAAGCACCCGGCTCCAACGGCGTAGATCCTCAAGTGGCATGCGGACGCTGTCCGGCACAGCGAACTCAGTGGCGCCGCTACTGCACAGTCCTGCACGCACACAGGCCAGGGTTCCCACCAGCACCTGCTGAACCGGAAGTTGCTCCCCTTCCGCGATCAGAACATGGCCGGCCTCATGGACCGCAATCCGACGCAAACGCTCCTGCCCACCGGGCAAAGTTTCGGCAAGGATGTGCCCGCCCATGCCTTCCCAGGTGGCGGCATCAACGCTGAGGGAGACCAGGGCACCGCCAACCGCCACCACGATCCAGGCAGCAGACAAACCCAGGGCAGGACCAAAGACTCCGAGTGCGGTGATGCCGGCAACGGCAATGCCAGCCCGAAGTGCCCCCATGGAGCCCTGCCCCCCCTCTGCCATCAGCTGCGAGCGCGGGAGGTGGCACGCCCACGGCCTCCCTTGGATTTGCCGCCACGCGTCGGCATGGGAGCAATCATCTCGTGATTTTCAAGGTGCAGTTCCTGACCCTGACGACGCAGGTCAAGGCTGACGAAGTGACGCAGATGTTCGAGGGGTAGCTCGCCCTTGATCTGGAGTTTGAAGGGAAGCGGACGGTGACCGTCGGCGCGAGCCTGCTGCCGCACCTTCACCACCACTTCGCCGGTTTCAGGCTTGGTGAAGATCAACTCGCCTCGAACAGAGAAGAAGTCGTCACCCTCCGGCAGGGTATCGGAGGCATCGGCTTGGTCTGGAGCCAGGGTGCTGGGTTCCCAGACCCCAGCGATCTGCAGATGTAGATGATCGCTTTCACGGCTTCTGGGATAGACGACCCAGAGGTGGGGTTGATCCAGGGGCAGATGCCGCCGAATCAGGGTGAGCACCCGACCAAGCACAACTGTTTCCAGGGGGACCCCCTGGGCATCGGTCAAGGTGCCACGGGTGAGTTGCTCGGGATCGGTTGGGGCGTACGTGCCGCGCACAAGCCCGATGGCCCGGTACTGCAACGGCTCTGTGACCGGGGGAATCGGATGGGCGCGCATTGATGCTGATCCGGGCGGAGTCAAAAGCTCTTATGGAGACTGTAGCCAAGCCACTGCAATGTCCTCAGACTGAAGGGGCTGATTCGAGATCGGATGCCGAGCCCGCGCCGGATTCTGTTGCTGCTGGCATCCATAGTTGGGGCTGCGCTGGTCGGTTGGATCTCCGCGGCCTACATGGCCCAAGAAACCCGGGCGCGGGCGCGTCGTCAGGCTGAAGATCTGCAGGTTGAGCTGCCGCGTCAGCAGCTCCAGGCCCAGGACGAGCTCAACGAAGCAGAACGGGGACTTCTGCTGGAACACCTGGTGGCACTGGAGCGCCTGCAAGAGGCCGAAGTGGTGCTGCAACCGTGGCTGTCTGGCTGCTCCACACCGCGCGAACTCACCCGGTTTAAGGGCCTGGAGCCTGGCCAGCGTTTGGAAATCGGCTTGCTTTTGGCTGATCTACTACGACAAAGCGGATCCGACCAGGCCGCGATTAAGCTGTGTGGTCAACTGGCCGCAGAGGACATGAAGACGCAAAGCCCCTTATTGGCTCTAGCCCTCTTGAAACAAGAGAGGGATGATACATAGAGTCTTAACACCCTGCTGAAGCAGGCCCGGGAACGGCGGGACGCCAACGGACGAATCCATCCCCTGATCGATGTGGTGGCAGGACAGCTCGGATTAAGCGCAGCCCGCCGCACCACGCCTGACCAAACCAGCGCTATGGGATTTCAGGAGGGTTCTGATAGGCCTTGAGGGCCGCATCAATGGCATCGGAGGGTGGCGTGGCGTCGTCCATGGCCGTCGCCCGCCGGATCTGGTTCAAGAAATCCATAGGGCTGGCGGCATCCAGAATTGAGCCGCTGCCATTGGTGTCGCCGTAGATCTCGCGTTCCTCGCGATTCTGAAACGGCGCTTCAACCTGGGCCTCTGCACCCATCGGGATGACTGTCACCACCAGGGAAGACAACAAAGCCTGAGCGACAGCCGCAAGACGGCGAGACATCAGCGGACTCCGGAGTTGGCTGATGCTAAGGGTCTTGGACGCCACTGGATCAACCGTGCAGATCGCCACCTGGAACGTGAACTCGGTTCGCACACGATTGGATCAGGTGCTCAGCTGGCTGGGGAGCGAGCAACCGGATCTGCTCTGTCTGCAGGAAACCAAGGTGGATGACCCCCTGTTCCCGCTGGAAGCTTTCAAATCTGCTGGCTGGCACGTGCAGATCCATGGCCAAAAGGCCTACAACGGCGTCGCCCTGATCAGCCGCGAGCCCTTGGAGGATGTGCGCTGCGGCTTTGTTGGGGAGCTCCCGGATGATGCGGAAGCGGACGATCTCGGCGCACAGAAGCGCGTGATCAGCGCACTGCTGAATGGCGTTCGCGTGCTCAACCTCTACGTACCGAATGGATCGAGTCTGAAGTCGGAAAAATACCCCTACAAATTGGCCTGGCTCGGCTGCCTAAAGCGTTATCTCGATGCTCAACAGCAACGCGGCGAGCCGCTGTGCATGGTCGGCGACTTCAACATCGGCCTCGAAGCACGCGATCTTCCTGACCCCGACCGCCAGACCGGCGGAATCATGGCGAGCGATGCCGAACGCCAAGCCCTTCGTGACGCCCTAGGAGAACTGCTTCAGGACGTGTTCCGGGTGTTCGAACCGGACTCCGGTCACTGGAGCTGGTGGGACTACCGCGGCGGTGCTTGGGATCGGGACCGCGGCTGGCGCATCGACCACATCTATGTGTGTGACGAGCTGTTGGGACTCGCCCGAGGCTGCATCATCCACAAAGGCATGCGCGGCAACCAACAACCCAGCGACCACGCCCCGGTCAGCGTTGACCTCGACTGGCCTCCAACCGACGACGACGAAGGCGATGAACCGTTGTTCTGATCCTGTTCAGTAGACATCCACGCCGGCAGGCAGCATCACCATCCGTTTGGCCGATTCACCGCAGGTGCGCGGCGTGGGCAGCACCTTACCGGGATTGGCACGGTTGTCTGGATCGAAGGCAGACCGCAAGAGCCCCATTGTTTCCAGGTCGTCGGGGCTGAACATCCAGTGGAGATAGCAACGCTTGTCGGCGCCGACGCCGTGCTCTCCGCTGATGCTGCCACCGGCATCAAGACACACCCGCAGGATGGCGGCACCGAGCTCCTTCACGCTCCGCTCCACGTTGGGCTGGTCCAGTGAATACAGGATCAGTGGATGAAGGTTGCCATCACCGGCATGGAAAACATTGGCCACTGGCAGACCATGCTCCTGGCTGAGCCGTTCAATCGCCGCAAGCACCGACGGAAGGCTGCTGCGGGGAACGACACCATCTTGCACGTAATAAGTCGGCGTGATTTTTCCCACCGCTGAAAACGCAGATTTACGGCCTTTCCAGAGCACCGCGCACTCCGTGGGATCTTGGGCCCGACGCAGCCCACGAGCCCCTGCCACTCGACAAAGCGCGTCGGCCCGTTCGGAAGAGGCCTGAACCTCAGCCTCCTGCCCATCGAGCTCAATCAGCAGAACGGCCGCTGCATCACGGGGGTACTCGTCGTAGCCGAAGAAATCATTGACAGCGTTGATGGTGACGTTGTCCATGATTTCCATCCCCGCCGGCAGGAGGCCGCTCGCGGTGACTAATCGCACCGCTTCCCCTGCCGCTTCCATCGTGGCGAAATCCGCCAACAGCACGTTCACGCACTCCGGAGCCCGAAGCAGGCGCAGGGTGATGGCCGTCGCGATGCCCAGCGTTCCTTCGCTGCCGATGAACGCACCACGTAAATCCAGTTCGGAGGATTCAGCCAGCCCGTTACCCAACTGCGTGATGGTTCCATCGGGCAGCACCACCTCAAGCCCCAGCACGTGGTTGCTGGTCACGCCGTATTTGAGGCAGTGCACCCCACCCGAATTTTCCGCCACATTGCCGCCGATACTGCAAACCACCTGGCTGGATGGATCCGGGGCGTAATAAAATCCGTCACCTGCAACAGCCCGCGTCACCCAGCTGTTGATGACCCCGGGCTGCACCGTGACCCGCTGATTGGCCAGATCAAGGTCGAGCACCCGACGCATGCGACTGGTCACCACCAGAAGCGCCTGCTGATCCACCAACGCTCCCCCCGAGAGGCCGGTACCGCTTCCACGAGCCACAAACGGCACACCGTGTTGATGGCAGCACTGCAACACCGCGGCGACCTGTTCGGTGGTCTCCGGCAGCACCGCCAGAGGCGGACAGTGGCGTTCAAGCGTCAGTCCGTCACAGTCGTAACTGAGCAGTTCCTGACGCTTCGCCACGATGGCCCGAAGGGGCAGACATCGGCGCAGATCCCTCTCCAGTACTGACCAGTCGTGGGCCACATCGATCTCAATCTGATCAAAGACTACGCATCAAAATGCGCGCGAAGTGGGCAATTAAGAAACACAGCAAACGGAACCGGTCGTTCCTGAGTCAGGATGTTGCACGGTTTGCATCAGCCCTTTGGCGTCGGTTCCAGTGACAGCTCCCGCGTTGAATACCAGCCACTCCCAGGTCATCTTCGGCGCAGCACAGGCCCTGATGCCCGGAGGTGTCAGCTCCCCTGTGCGAGCGTTCAAGTCGATTGGCGGTCACCCGATCGTGTTCGATCGGGTGAAGGGTCCCTATGCCTGGGACGTGGATGGCAATAAGTACATCGACTACATCGGCAGCTGGGGACCGGCCATCTGCGGCCACGCCCACCCCGAGGTGATCGCAGCACTGCAGGAAGCGATCGAGAAGGGCACCAGCTTTGGAGCACCCTGTGCCCTGGAAAACACCCTGGCCGAAATGGTGATCGACGCTGTGCCTAGCGTTGAGATGGTGCGCTTCGTCAACAGCGGCACTGAGGCCTGTATGGCTGTGTTGCGCCTGATCCGTGCCTACACCGGCCGCGACAAGGTGATCAAGTTCGAAGGCTGTTACCACGGCCATGCGGACATGTTCCTGGTGAAGGCCGGTTCCGGTGTGGCCACGCTCGGCCTGCCCGACTCCCCTGGTGTCCCGCGCAGCACCACCGCCAACACCCTGACCGCGCCCTACAACGATCTCGAGGCTGTTAAGGCTCTGTTCGCCGAGAACCCCGACGCCATCGCTGGCGTGATCCTCGAGCCGATCGTCGGCAACGCTGGCTTCATTCAACCGGAACCAGGCTTCCTTGAAGGTCTGCGGGAACTCACCAAAGAGCACGGCGCTCTGCTGGTGTTCGACGAGGTGATGACCGGCTTCCGGATCAGTTACGGCAGTGCCCAGGCTCATTTCGGCGTCACTCCAGACCTCACGACCATGGGCAAGGTGATCGGTGGCGGTCTTCCCGTGGGCGCCTACGGCGGCCGCGCCGAAATCATGGGAATGGTCGCTCCTGCTGGCCCGATGTATCAGGCCGGAACCCTCAGTGGTAATCCCCTGGCGATGACCGCCGGCATCAAGACCCTGGAACTGCTCAAACAGCCCGGCACCTACGAGAAGCTGACGGCCACAACCCAGAAGCTCGTGGCGGGCATCAAAGACGCCGCCCAATCCGCTGGCATACCGATCACAGCTGCCAGCGTCAGCGCCATGTTCGGCTTCTTCCTGTGCGAAGGCCCCGTGCGCAATTTTGAAGAAGCCAAGAGCACGGATTCGGAACGCTTCGGCAAACTGCACCGCGCCATGCTCGAGCGGGGTATCTACCTCGCACCTTCAGCCTTCGAAGCCGGTTTCACGTCCCTGGCGCACTCCGACGCCGACATCGAAGCGACGATTAACGCCTTCCGCGAAAGCTTCGCCGCCGTAGCCTGATCGTTCCGTGCTGGCCTCAGCACCCCCTCCACCTCCACTGGTCTGCACAATTCAGACCGTGGAGAACCGGTGGTCTGGCCGCCCGATTCCAGGCATTCGACAGCTCGAGCAGCAGCAGTTTCGGGTTGACCGGGGTGACAACCCTGGGATTCAACCGGAGACGGTGATCGACAGCAGGCTCACCCCCGTGGTGGAACGCTTCAGCAGTTCCGGTGTTGAACAGATGGGGGGTCTCGCATGACCTATCACTTGTCCTACGAAGCCTCGTTAGGAGAGCTGAAATTCAATGACTCCGGAGCCCTGCCCAGGAGAGTCGTGTCATTGTCAGCGGAGATCTGGTCATTGATTCCCCAAAAGAGATTCGAACTCAGCCAGCAATCCCGGCTGAACCAATCGGCTGGGACGAAAACCCTGAGCAGCCTTTTTGAAACGGCCCATGGCTCCTGCCGAGAACAACGCTGAGTCTTTACTGGTGCGAGCTCGCCAGGCCGCCAAACGTGCCCATTGCCCCTACTCCAACTTACACGTGGGGGCTGCAGTGCGGTGTGATGACGGCAGCAGTGTGATCGACGGCTGCAACGTGGGAAATGCCAGTTATGGGCTGAACATCTGTGCCGAGCGAGTCGCCCTTTTCACAGCGATCAGCCAGGGCAAGCAACCGATTGAACTGGCCGTGAGCTGCATCGATGCCGCCCCAGGAACCCGCATGCCGTGCGGCGCTGCCGTCAGGTGATGCAGGAACTGCTGCCAAGCAAGGCCAATGTGAGCATCGACGGTATGGGAACAAGGCAACTCGAGCAACTCCTTCCTGCCCCCTTTGAACTGAGACAAGCAAAAATCAACTGATCATCACCATCACAACCCTGAAGCGCTCATTCAAGAGCGAGCAGCATCAAGAGACCACGATTCACCAGAGAATCAGGATCGCTCCCAACAAGCCAAGGCTTTCTGGGGATCATTGATTTCAGACACATCGCTGTAGACGTACTTCTGCCATTCCCGTTCGGGGAGACCGGCAAACAACATCAAGTTGAGCGGACACTGCTCGGAATCGGTGCACCTACGGAAATCATCCCGAAACAAGAAGGTGGGTTTACCAAGGGCAATGGCAGCACCAAGCTCCACCATGCCCCCTTCATCGGGTGGCGTTCCATTCACGATGGCGAACAGGACATCAGCATCACACACATCCTGCAGGTCCCGCTGCGTGACGCGATAGGCCCATCCCGGTTCCGCCAGATTCACCTGACCATTGCGCGCAAAGGGCTCCCAAACCTCCAACCCCAGGGCTTCCAATGCACCGATGAACTCCGGCAACAACAGCCGCTTCCACTGCTCCGAAAAGCCGTGAGGAGACGCCAGATAAATCGTGCGTGCGGTGTTTCATCACAGCCCCCGGGAGGCGCGGTACGCCTTCTCGTCTGCACGGGCCTGTTCAAGGTTTTCCCAAGGAAACACCAGCCATTCCGACGACTCGGCAACCACGGCTGCCGCCCACCAATCGGGACACCCCTTGCTGACCCAGACAGCAAAGGATACCTGCGGCACCTGAACTTTCAACGCCTGCAAGGTGCGTCCGGTTTCATAGACATCATCCACAATCAGGGCTGCTTGCTCGGGCGCTGAGAGCAAGGGGCGATCGATGGCATGGCTGAGCGCTACGGTAAGGAACAGCCCTCCCCGGGGGACCCCATAAACGCCGGTCACCGCAGAATCGGCAAAGCGTGAAGCCAACTGCTGCACCGCATGATCGAATTGGGCCCAGCTCAGCACCTGCATAGCCGGAGAATGACACGTCCACGCTGTGATGCCCCTTGAGCCGAGACGTCCCGCCCCAGGAACAAAACCGCAAATGGTTTCGCAGCCATTTGCTCAACCGGGAACTGGAGTTGCAGGAGCTCTATGACCTGCCGCAGGAAGACCTAGATCTACTGATGGCCGAGACCGCTGAGATCCGTTCGGACCCTGAAAACCGATCCCGCAGTCATGGGCGTTGGTGCACCGCAGGCTATGTGCTGGAACTGGCGAAGATCCTCGATGCTCGACGGGCCCGGGAGGAGAGCTTTTAGACGTCGCCCCTCACCAAAAAACGTCTCAACCATGAGGCCGAAATTGATAATCTTGCCGAAGCAATTTCAAGATCCGTTTTAGATAACTGACCGCACTTTTTCCTGATCAGCGATAGTTCTCAAACTGCAGAGGAACATCAAGCTCATCTTCCTTACCCTTAACGAGCTGAATCGCAGCTTGTAGATCATCTTTACTCTTGCCGGTGATCCGAACACTTTCACCCTGGATGGCCACTGTCACCTTTTTGAGCTCATCGCGCACCATCTTGCTCAACTTCTTAGCGATCTCCTGACTCAGTCCCTTACGCAGCTTCACCACCTGCTTCACCCGATTGCCTCCAGCAGTTTCAGGTGTTTGAAAATCGAAAATCTTGAGGGATAGGTTGCGTTTGGTGGCTTTGGTTCGCAGCACATCCTCCACAGCCTGAAGCGTCATATCACTGGCCGTGGTGATCACCAGCTCCGTTTCCTCCAGGTCAATCTCGGTACCGGAATCCTTGAGGTCATAACGGTTGCCAACATCGCGACGCACCTGATCCAGGGTGTTCACCAGCTCCTGACGATCAAAGTCAGAGACCACATCGAAAGAATAAGTACTGGCCATGTCGCAAACCCATCAATCCTCTAGTTTAGAAACCCGCCGATCTCCAGCAGGTTGCGGTTCACCCAAGCCCGTTAGGGTCCCCGGGATTAATCGGATGTCATGACTCCTGCATTTGCCTGGGCCCTCTGCCTAATGGGAGCCGTCGTGATGGTGAGCATCGTGCTCACCGGAGCCGGACGGGCCAAAGCCGACTTCACCATGGCTGATCTTCAGGCGCCTCGGGCAATGTTTGAACGGCTGCCCGCCTTCGGGCAGCGCGCCGTGTGGGCACAAGAGAACAGCTGGGAAGCACTGACCCTGGGGGCACCGGCAATGTTGTTGTGTCTGATCAGCGGAGTCAGCAGTCCAACGGCCATCGCGGCAGCGTGGATCTGGCCAGGCATCCGTTGCGTTTATCTGTTCGCCTATGTCGGCAATGTCCCACCCCTGAGGGGACTCTGCTGGGCCACGGGGGTGACTGCCGTTGGCATCTGCTACGTGGAGGGACTGCGGGCCGTGATCAGCGCCGCCGGCTGATTCAGTCGAAATACAGAAGGCTCACCACCTTCCCCATGTCCTCAGCAGTTCGTGCACTCGCCAGCAGCGTTTCACTGTCGTGAAATGCGAGGCAGATCAACTGATCACAGCGATTGATGATCTCTTGATTGCACAAACTGCTGGCCATCGGCAACGGCAAGTCATCCTGTTCGGGCTTATCCACAAGGTGCAACACCCGATCCAGGAGATCTCGGATTTCAAGCACCTGTCGGTCGAGGCTCTGGGGCAAGAGCACGGTGAGTTTGGAGGGATCCACCTCAAGACACCCGCGAATCACCGCAGCATTCACCCCCTGAGATCCTGATGTGATCAGGGAATGGCCTTCCTGCACAAGTGAGCGGGCCACCAATTCGATCAGGTGAACCGCCACAACGGGCACATGACGGCTACCGAGAATGGCGATCCTTCGTTGGCTTTTGTCCTGCAAAAGAGCGAGTTCCTGCGCAAGCGTGTCAACCCGATCGAGAGCCGGCAGATCCAGTGACTGACCCAAGGAAAACCCGCCGCCTGATTTCATCGGAAGTTAGCAACCATCAGGCGCGCTGAACCGTCAGATTCAATGCATTGAAGAGCTGATCGAGCTTGCAATGCTCTTCCACAAGACGGAAGGCGTAGGTGGCCTTCACGGCTTCATGCAGGCGCACATGACCAAAGGCCTGCTCAATCACCCCCACCGTGGCCAGGGTGTCGTGCTCCACCTTGAGCAAGGGCACGTCCAATTCTTCCGCGCGATTGATCAATTGGGGAAGAGGTTCCCCAGCCCCAGTGAGGATCAAACATTGGGTTGAGGCCTCCAAAGCGGCCAACTGGATGTCGGTGCGATCCGCCCCCGTCACCACAGCCATGTTGCGTCGTTTTCGGAAGAACTCCATGGCCGAATTCACATTCATCGCCCCGATGCTCAGGGTTTCCACCAACAGTTCCTGCCGTTCCTGGCAGCAAATCACCCGGGCATTCAGCCGCCGCACCAACTCGCCAACCGTGACGCTGCGCAGCAACGGGGAACGGGGCATGACGCCAAACACCTGCAAGCCCAGGCCCTGCAAAGCAGGAACCACTTGTCGCTCCAAACTTTCGACCTCCTCTGGCGTGACAGCGTTCAACACCACACCAACCAGACGGTCACCCAGGGTCTGCTTGGCCGCCAGCAGCGCATCAACACTGCGGCTGTCCTGCCAGAGGTGCACCAAAACGACCTTGGCATCGAGACCTGTGGCCAACTGCGGAAGGCTGAGGCCGTACAGCAATCCCTCCTGGAGGCTTCCCGCACATTCCAAGAGGGTGAGTCCTTCGTCAGCCTGAATGCGCTGGCGCAGCTCCGTGAAACCTTGGCCAGCGTCCAACTCGCCCTGGCCAAGACGCTGGGCAGCTGTTGTCAGCGACAGCAGATGCATC
>NZ_JBGKDP010000166.1:0-3972 GCF_042954245.1 Parasynechococcus sp. | reverse complement strand
CCGAGCTCAGCAGCAGCGGCGGCGGCACTGCGTTCCGCCTCCCGGGCTTGCTCAGCATCACCGGTGAAGATCACAGGCCGATAGGAATCACCGCGATCGCAGAACTGCCCGCCGCCATCGAGCGGATCCACATTGCGCCAGTAGCTGCGCAGCAGCTCCGCGTAGCTGATTTGCTCCGGGTCAAAACGCACCTGTACCGCTTCCTGATGCCCCGTCGTCTCACTGCTCACCTGCCGGTAGGTGGGGCGCTCCACCTGCCCGCCGCTGTAGCCGCTCACGGCATCACGCACCCCCGGCAGATCCTCTAGGTCGTGCTCCAGACACCAGAAACAGCCACCAGCAAAGACCGCCGTCTGCAACTCAGCCATGGCCTGCTGGGGCCTGCTGAGCAGCATCAGGCAGGTGAACAGCAGCAGCAGAGTTCGCTTCATCGGATCACCTGATCAAAGATGGCCTTGGCAGCCCGCTCGGTGACGCCGGGGGGCCCCAGGGTGGCCCGCAGCCGCTCGTACCCCTCCAGTATGGCGTGGCGCTCCGGTGTGGCGGTCAACAGAGGAAGCGCCCTCTCCACCAGGGCTTCGGCAGTGAGTTCGTCCTGCAGCAGCTCTGGCACCAAACGCTGCTTGAGCAACAGATTCACCGGCGAAATGTGATCAACCTGGAAGCGCAGTACGTGGCGGGCAACCCAGGCCGTCGGGCGGCTCACACGATACCCCACCACCTGAGGAACTCCCTGCAGGGCAAGTTCCAGATTCACCGTGCCGGATTTGCCCAAGGCAAGATCCGCCGCCGCACAGAGGGTGGTCTTCAGCCCATCCGCTTCAGCCGCGGGAATCACCCGGCCATGGCGGATGCCGGCCTCCTGCAGCGCTGCCGCCAGGGGTGCTTCGAATGCCGCAAGCCCAGCGGGAAGAAGCACCTGAAGATCGGGGTGACTTTGCTTCATCAGGGCTGCCGCCTTGGCCAACGGTGGCATCAAGTAGCGCAACTCCTGGGGCCGCGAGGCCGGCAGCAGCAACAGCACCGGTGCCTCAGGATCCAGACCCAGTTGGCGGCGGGCGCTGGCGCGATCGGGCAGGTTCTGGAAGCTGTCCAACAGGGGATGGCCCACCCAGCTCACATCCGCACCGCGGGCGGTATAGAACTCAGTCTCCGCCGGGAAAATCGCCAGAATCCTGTCGGTGAAATCAATCAGACGGGTGGTGTTGCCATCGCCAAAGCGCCAGGCCCACTCTTGTGGTGCAATGTAGTAAGTGATCGGCAGCTCGGGCTGCTGGCGCCGCAGCCTTGTACCCAGGCGCACATTGGCCCCGACGTAGTCGATCAACACCACCCCATCAAGGGGCTGGTCCTCCAACAATGCATCCACCCGGGCCTGCAGCCGAAGCGTGGGAAGAATCAACGGGACGGCCTCCCAGAGGCCGATGGCCCCCATCGGCGCGGTGTCGGCGATCAAAACCGCACCCGCCGCCGCCATGCGCGGGCCACCCAAGGCCAGGAGCTCCAGTTCTAGCCCCCGTCGATCCGCCTCCAACCGCAGGGCGTGAATCAACAGGCTGCCCTGCAGATCACCGGAGACCTCCCCGGTGCTGATCAGCAGCCGAACCATCAGCGGCTCTGCACTGGCATCGGACCCCGTCGGCCCTGACCCGTGGAGGCTTCAAGGAACCGGCAGAAATGCTCAGCTGCCGGCAGCAAGGGCTGGCTGCGGGCCTGCTGAATCGCGTCAGCAATCACCAGGTCAGAGCGGTACATCAGGGTCCAGATCTCCTGAAGCTGCTTGAGTTCAGCGCCATCGTGGTTAGCAGCCAGGCCACTGCGGCGCAGGCCCACGCGGTTCAACCCCCGCACCCGGCCCGGATGGCCTTCCACCAGGCAATAGGGGGGCACATCCCGGTCGACGCGGGTCATCCCGCCCACCATCGCCATTCCACCGATGTGAGCGAACTGGTGAATGCCCAGACAACCACCAACTACAGCATGGTCTTCGATCACCACATGGCCTGCCACTTGAATGGCATTGGACATGACGATGTTATTGCCCAGATCGCAGTTGTGGCCCAGATGGCAATAGGCCATCAGCAGGTTGCCAGTGCCGATGCGGGTCACCTCACCCTCTTCGGTGGCGCGGTTGATCGTCACGCATTCCCGCAGCGTGTTTCTATCACCGATCAACACCTCGGTGTTGGCACCGCGGTACTTGAGATCCTGGGGCGGAAGACCAAGGCAGGCGCCTGGGTACACCTTGTTGTCACGACCCAGGGTCAGCCGACCATCCAAGACGGTATGGGGTCCGATCCAGGTGTTCTCTCCGATCACCACCTCGGGGCCGACTACCGCACCGGGGCCGATCACCACGCCGGCAGCGAGCTCGGCCTTTGGGTCCACCACCGCCGTGGGGTGGATATGCTGTGAAGCCCTTTGCTGCGACATCCCGCTCAGTCCACTAGGGAGAACATCAATTCCCCGGAGCAGACCAGATCGCCGTCCACCGTGGCCTCAGCCTTGACCTTGCCGAAGCGTTTGCGCTTGAGGCTGACCAGTTCACAGCGGATCACCAGCTGATCTCCAGGAACCACAGGGCGCCGGAAGCGTACCCCGTCAATGCCGGCGAAAACGAACAGTCCCTTCGGCAGATCGGGCATCTGGGTGACGATCAGACCACCCACTTGCGCCATAGCCTCGACAATCAGCACCCCAGGCATCAGCGGACGCTCGGGGAAATGCCCCTGGAACTGGGGCTCGTTCATGGTCACGTTTTTGATCGCCGTAGCCGAAACCCCGGGCTCATGAGCGATGACCCGATCCACCAAAGCGAAGGGGTAACGGTGAGGGAGCAAACCTGCGATCTGCTCGCTGGTGAGCACGACATCTGGGGTGGTGGATTCAGTCACAAAGCGGCTGCGAGATCGGTGTGAAGACCATGGGATCCCTTGTACACAAGAACCTGTGCCTGGGGAAAACCGACGAGGGCCAGGTCGCCAATTAAGTCCAAGAGCTTATGGCGCACCGGTTCATCCTCAAACCGCAGCGGTGGATTCATCCACTGATCACCGTCACAGACCAGGGCATTGTCCAAGGCTCCACCCTGGATCAATCCGGCAGCACGCAGCTGCTCCACCTGCTCCCGGAAACCAAAGGTGCGTGCCGGTGCAATCTCATCGACGAAGCGTTGGGGCGTGAGCTCCAGGGCGAACTGCTGACGACCAATGGCCGCCTGCGGGAAATCAATGATCCCCACAACGCCAAAGCGATCGGACGGGATGGCGGTGATCACACTGTTGCCGCGGTTGCGCAGCAGGGGCTGCTCCAGCCGCGGTGGTACCGGCCGCGAGGTGGCCGCCGACACCAAACCAGCAGCGGCGATGGCCTCCACCCACCCCAGAGCTGAGCCATCCAGCAGAGGAACTTCATGGCCACTCAGGCCAATCTCCACATGGCTGAGCCCACAACCAGCCAGGGCCGCCAGCAGATGTTCGACGGTGGCCACCTTGCTGGAGCCCAGATCCAAGGTTGTGCACAACGGGCTGTCGCGCACCTGATCCGGCCGAAGCTGAATCGGTTGCTTAATCCCCGGCAAACGCATGTGAAATCCCGGCTGATCCGTCGGCCGTAGCTCCACTGTGGCGTCAGCTCCACTGTGGAGACCGACGCCAGAACGTGATGTTTCCGCCGCCAATGTCCAGGCAGCGGAGTAGTCCTGAGGCCAGCTTGTCACTAGAACTTCCAGCCCACGCCCAGATTGAACCGGTAATCGGAGGTGAAGTCTTTGGTGGCCACCTCGACGCGTAGCGGACCAACCGGCGTGGTCACGATCACGCCGGCACCCACTGAAATACCGGAGCCGCTCTTATCCAGCAGCAGACCCGGCTGGCCGGGCACATCCTTCTGGGTGCCGAAATCGGTGCCGGCGTCCATGAACACCTCGCCGGAAAAGATGCTGATCACCGGGAAGCGGTATTCGATAGTGAG